>CAZOWS010000108.1:0-5428 GCA_964583365.1 uncultured Actinomycetota bacterium | reverse complement strand
TTATTTTGAAGGCCAGAATCCTTCGCCTTTACCACAAAAAATCCTTCCGCCTTCAACTCCATCAGCGCATCATTTTCTTGTGGTTTGCCATCATCGATAAAGAAATAGTCCAAAACCGCGATACCAAATTTTGTATTTCCGGCGGCTTCAGCAGTCCTTTGTATTGCCTTAAGCAAATTCAAATAGATAGTTGTCTCCTCTCTAGATCGTAGCGTCTTGCCGTCGGACGTAAACAAGTCCCGCGTGTCGATTTCCAGCGATCGCACCGTATTTGCATCTCTAGCTTTTTGAAATCCCTCCCGCGCAAGGCTTATGAGTTCTGGATTACCATATATTATTTCCCTATCCGCTGATGTCTGTTGTTCCACAAATTTGAACACATCATCAAACACGATATTATCTGCGATGACGTCGGACGATTTCACTACGCCGAACGCCACCAGCGCGTACAACTGTTCCACCGGCAAAGCCTCTAATCTTTCTTTAATTTTGTTTGCAGAAACTCCGCCCACGCCTTGAGTCACAGTTATCGCTAAGAACGCATCCTTGGGATCCTTTCCCACGGTGATTGCGGACAACAAGTCATTCTGCAAAGTCGCCAAAGCGCTCACGTCGTTGGCATTCAGCGCGTCTAGCTCCTTCTGTAAAAATATTTGAAGCAATTTGTCTTGAATCGCCTGTTCAGCTTCGGTCGCATCCTTCCTAACCTCGCTGATCGTCCTAAGCCCTCGAATCGTCTCAAGCCGAGCGGCCACCCTATCATCGATGTACGTTCGTAAAAGTTTCTTCAATGGATTCGGTTCGGAATTTGGTTCGTCGAATATGCGTCGCTGAATTCCATTGTATAATTCATCGTGATTTCCTTCGGCTGTTACGGCCTCCAAAGCCTCGTGCAATAAGGCTTCCGTAAGATGCGCGTTAAGACTACTTCCAGGGGTAAAAAAGGAAGCAGCTAACCCCAACACTTTTCTTCCATCGATCTCTTCACCAAATCCAATGAAGTAAGCCTCACTGCCCTCCACAGCAAGTTCATCGGGAATGATTCGAATCTCGGCAGCTTCTAGAAATACCTTAGCCTTGATTAAATTTGTTATATCGTCGTCGCTTAAATCAACATTATTATCGATCGCATCGGCGATAACTCTCAACACATCGGCTTTTATACTGTCGGAATCAGCGGGGATAAGATCCGCATTCCCCAGGATTTCCGCCTTGATTGCCTCCACACGTCCGGGCCGCATACCCTTGCCTATCTCACCGCCCAATTGCTCGAGCATCAGCGGGCCCACCGATGACGTACCCGGTGGCAGCATGTTTGAATCAAAGTCTGGTGGTAACCTTTGTGAGAATCCTTCCAGTTCATCCACTACGGACGCTGCATCAGAAGAGCTTGCACCCTCATTAACCAATTTATTAATTCACAACTGCCGTTGGCTTTCTCGTTCTGACTCCATTGCCAACCCCTCAATCCGTAATAGTTTCTCAGCGAGTTTATCCGCTTCCGCATCCATTGTAAACTCATCAGCGCCCGCCGTAATTCTGAGCAAGCCTTGATGCTTAAGTGCATGCGCGAAGCGATGTATGCGTGTCGCCTCAGCCTCTGATATAGATCCCCATAGAAATTGAAGCTTAGAGAGTTTCCATTGATTTACCTTCGGACCTGAAGATAGAAAGTTCTGCAGAATCGCCTGAAGCTCATCCGCTTCATCCTGTGTCTGTGGAACAAATCGCAGAATGGACATGGCAAAAAGCGAAAGGTCCCAATAATAATTATCTCCCCAAGCATTTTGAGACAAATAAGAAACCTGGACATAATGGACCATCTCTTCATCATAATTCTTGCTTGCAGGTGGATTTACTTCCCATTCAACACTCCACGGCCTGGGTAAGTCGCGGATAGGTAGAAAACCAAGATCAATCCAATTCTCAAAATCGAATGCCATTTTCAAGTAGAGACTACGCCCATAAAAATTCTGCTTGATTCTTCTAAAAATGGATAATTCAGAACCCTCCGAAGCAACTACGTTGATCTTTTGAGCGTCCGCGCCAAGAAGAACAACTATCTCCTCATTTGACAATTCTTTGATGCGTTTTCC
The DNA here is from genome assembly GCA_964583365.1 of uncultured Actinomycetota bacterium. Classification (GTDB taxonomy): domain Bacteria; phylum Auribacterota; class Ancaeobacteria; order Ancaeobacterales; family CAZGMX01; genus CAZOWS01. The sequence goes on along the minus strand of CAZOWS010000108.1, from coordinate 3,332 downwards.
ATCCGCGGATAAATAGAACCTCTTCTCCCCCATAGCAGCAACCTGCTCTTCATCCTCCACCATGGCCTCGCGCAATGAGCTGGCCACTGCGCGCGCCTGCTCAGGGAGCACAATAACCTTTCCCGGCTTGAGTAATCTCCTGAAATACGGCAAGGCGTGGAAAGCCTGTATGCCATGAATCTTTATATAGGAAGCGAGAAATGCTGACACCCAGGCTATTTGACCTTTTGACCAAAGCTCAGGACGGTTTAAATAATTTTGAAGATATATTGCATCTTTGTCTGTTTGATTTGGACCAAACCACTGCAACTGCGATTGCGATGATTGCAAGCGCTTCAACGCCAAATCAAAATCCATTTTTTTAAGGTATTCTTCGCTATCGATAAATTCTTTGCTTATCAATGTATCAAATAAAATCTTCCTTATACCCTCGTAGTCATTCTGCGCCATCTCATCCGCCTTACCTCGAAGCCCCAATTCCTCAAAAGCCACCATCGCATCCTGGATAGCTTGCTTGATTTGAATTACGGCCGCAGGCGTTAAACCCTGCTGCTGAATCGTCTTAATCTCTGCAGCAGTTCTACCGATTAACATCCTAAGATCCTCCACGGACGTCGGTAGCACTTTGGGAGTTGGCACCACAACCACATCTGTGCGCGCAACAGGCTTGGGTGGAACAACCTCCTCCTTAAACGAAACTATTTTCCCTTCCTTTATGACGCTACTTGCCGTCATCACAATGTCACGGGTTTTATTGTTGCGATGGATGACAAGACCTTTGTCGGATACGTCGATAACGAAGTCCTGGGAAAATTTCTCCATAAGAATACCGTAGGGTGTGTCTTTTAGTCCTTTCATCCATAGACCGATCGTCGAATTATCCCCCCGACAAAGAACCTCCATAATAAACGCACAAAGAGCCGTAACCTTTTCCGGCTCCGACTCGCCGGACAATTCATTCGTCATCTTCAACACAACACCCAACCGCGAGCCCTCGTTTGCCAGAATGCGATCGAACGGGCTTTGCTCGTTCATCATCAGAGATAGGTATAATTTTTTATCGTATTCCTTGGTTATCCGCGGCGTGATGATCGCGTAGGAATATCCCTTGGCTTTAATCCTTTGCCTGATTCCCTCGGTGTGAAATCCGCCGGTCACGATGGCCGCCACGGACAGATTGTCGGCTGTCATCTTCTCTAGTGTGTTGTCCAGTAGCGCTTCGTCGCGCGCCAAAGCCGCTTGGTAAAATCTTTCTGGGCCGTCTAAATCAACCGCGGCGGATTGCTCCGCGCCATTCGTCGCTACCGCCGCGACATCTTGCATCCCTTGGGCAAGCGCGATTTTTTCCAGATACTGCCACATGCGCGCAACGTTGAACTGCTCGCGATCGCTTTGAAATTTCTGCAATTCGTTGCGCGACATTTGCAATTCGGACAAATGCACCAACATTGCCGCGTTTGTCAAGAACCGGTCCAATTCCTTCTCGCCCTCGTTCTGTATGCGCTTGCTTTTCAACTCGGCAAGAATCTGATCCGCCTCGGCATATAAACGTGCGCTGTCCAGACGCGCATGCATCTCGATCAATTCCACGTAGCCCAGGAAATTACCGAACTCTTTGCCGCCCGGCTTGATCACACCCTTGTCTTGGCCCCATTTCCGCAGCTTCAGGTAAAAGGCCTGCGCGCTCATGCGGCCCAAGCGGAATTGCAGGCTGTCCGTGACCAAGACGTTCATTTCTTCCTTCACCATTTTCTTTTGCAATCGCGCAATCAGCACTTTCTTTTCGTTGTCCACGGCCGCTAGCACAACGGACTTTTCCCGCGAGATGGAAGCAATCGCGATTTGAAAGTTCTCGTACATGCCGACATGGATACCCGCATCCGTCGTAGCTTTTGCCAGGAACTCGCAGAATTCGGTGAACGGCAATTTTCCGCCTTCGTAGGCATCCGCCTTGTCCCATATCTCGGACAATTCCGGCCCAAACATTTTCTTGCGCAGGAGCTGAGCGAATCGCAATATCCCCTCGGCCTGCGCGCGCAGTCCCTTTTCTTTCATCGTCTTGCGGAATGCCGCGAGATTCTCAAAATAAAGTTGCTTGTCCTCTACGCCGTACAATGGCACAGGCTTATCCTTATCCAAAATCGAATACATCTCGGTACCGGTGAGATATCCAATAGACAGAAAATATTCCGCGACTTGTTTTCGAATCGCCTCGTTGGGAATTTTTTGAATCAACGATGTGTCCACGATACCTTTGGCGGCTTCCACGGCGATGAGTTGTGCGGGGGCCATTCCAACGGAAGGTTTGGCAAGAAGGCTTACGATATTTTTGATGTTGGTTTGAGCCTCTTCGTTGGCGTGCGAATCTTGTATCTGAAAGATGACTTTGTGGGAATTGGGATTGCCTTTAGAGATAAACAATTCTCGAACAGTGCCAAAGCTTTCTGGGATAGTGAGTTTGGCAAGGTCCAGCAAAACGGGCTTTTCGGCCGGAATTGCGCTGGCTGGCGCGGAATAAGCAACATTGCCTGGCAAAAAAGTAGCCACGATAATCGTTGAAATACATTGTTGCCAAAATCTTCCCATATGCATGCAACACTCCTACTTTATCTAATATACAGCGCTAAACCTCAGCTGCACTATAATCTAAAAATCGCCTCTTGTCAAGGGTCGGCCAATCGAGTATTTTATGCGCGGTTTGTGTCAATGGGCCAGAGTGGTGTATATGCAGGTATCGTGATAATGTTTCGCTTTTGTTGCTGCTCAGGTCTCGTTTGGAAATAGCTTTTTCCCCTCCTTTGTAAGGAGCAAGCGAAGCGCGGTAGAAACTATCGGGAGGTAGAGTGTTGGCTTACGCTCTACCCCACCTAGCCTCCCCTTACAAAGGGGAGGAACGTGAGCAGTTACCATTTCCTTACATAAAGACCACTTCCCTGAAGCTAGGAATGGATTTCAAATAGCGCTAGGAGAGTTTTAAGACGTATCACCAGCAGGCCAGAGTGGTGAAACTGGTAGACGCACTGGACTCAAAATCCAGCGGCCGCAAGGTCATGTGGGTTCGATTCCCACCTCTGGCATATAACTGCGTCACGCCTATCGCGAAGAAGCCCTCAAGCCATATAAATCAAACCCAAGTGGGAATCGAAGCCAACCCGAGCGCGTCCGCAAGGACGAAACAGCGAGTGGTGGCCGGCTGAGGAGGACGAGCGACAGCGAGGGGGGAGCAGGATTCCCACCTCTGGCATATAACTGCGTCACGCCTATCGCGAAGAAGCCCTCAAGCCATATAAATCAAACCCAAGTGGGAATCGAAGCCAACCCGAGCGCGTCCG
>CAZOWS010000107.1:0-5725 GCA_964583365.1 uncultured Actinomycetota bacterium | reverse complement strand
CCCGTTATGAAAATACGCAATGAGTACACGACCGCTTACTGGCAATGGCACCAATAGGACACTGCGGGACGGCAGACGAGGATTCGATGGCGCTGGAAATTCAATGTTTGCCAGTTGCGCTGTTGCCGGCGGTGTTATCACGTTCCCGTTCTCGAGGTCAAATAGCTGCCCCACACGCGTCAATCCCGTGATCAGCACCTGATTGCCTGCTCCCACCTCTACACCCCATGCCCCCGAGGGAATTGCCCCTAAATCTACGTCTCTAAGCACTGCGCCATTTGCTGTGTTGTAAACGCGCAAGATCACGTTCTTATCTTTTCGGTCACCCTCTGTGTAAGGTAAAACAAAATATTTACCATCCGATGATAATCCACTCGACACCAGACCCTGAAATCTCAACAGTACTGGATGCTCGGCAAAACCTGATATGCGCCCAGTTCTTGCATCGCTAAACAGCAGGAACGTTGCTGCGCTCGACTCGAACCTGGCAACAGAAACTTCCCCATTCGCACTAGTCTCTGTTACCCCTGTATAGTTCGCGCCTCGATGACTCCCATCCGACAAATTGTAGAAATCTGCTCGCCATTCCGGATATGCGACCGGGGCGTTGATTATTCCTAGCACTCCACCAGATACCACTGCGTGCGCGCCGCGTGGAACAACAATCTGGTTACCATCCGCTGGCGCAATGGGATTTTGTGAATTGTCTCGAATAATCGCATGAACCTCCCCTGTTGGCGCCGCCGTGAATGTCACGGAGCCGCCTCCTGGGATGGTGATAGTTGCGGGCAAATCTAAATCGATGGCTTTCTTTTCAATATCCACCACCCTGGATTCTGTCCCCATGAACAATCTGAATTTGTTGGGTTCACCGGTGATCGACTCACCGCGAATCGGGCCGTCGCCAAAGAAATCAATTGAGAATTGAACGCCTGTCGGATTTTGTCTGCGAATCACAATCCGTCGGCTGAGCGGTAATCTCAACAATGCCACAAACGGTTGCTGGAAATTGGGTGGTATGTTGGACCACAAATCCACCGTTGGCAGCGTTCCGATATCGCTGCGCGTTGGTGTTACCTTTTGTCCTCGGCTCAAATCCAACTGCTCTCCATCCCGCGTAAGCCCTATCACGTACAATTGATTGTTCTGGTCTATCTCGAAGCCCCAGCCGCTCGGTCCGCCACCTATCTCGACCATCGTAAATGGTATGTCCGAAATAACTCCGGTCTGAATATCCAGAACCCTGAATCGCGCTTGCGGATCCGCTGCTGTTGGTATAAAAGGAACAACGTAATATTTCCCATCCGGCGATATGGGTCCTGTTCCACCTGACAATCCTGTCGCTGTTGGTATCTCCCCAAACAATGTTCCGAAGCGAAGGACAGTCCCGTCTTTGCGCGTGAACAACAAAAACTGCTGGCGAAAATCACCCTCTAGATATCCATTCCTAACTTGAATCTCCCCATTCGCGATACTTTCGGCTGGAGACAATATCGGTAACTTAGTAGGCTCCCCATCCGTCAAGCGATAAACATAGCCACCATCGTTTCCGAATACACCAAAATATTCCCCCGATACCCCGAATCTTGAACCCGCTGGTATGGGAATTTCTTGTCGTATGACTTGCCCATTGGAACCAAGTAGAGATGCGTTCACATCACCCGTTGGCGTCGCCGCGAATGTCACGAAGCCTATGCCCGGGATAGTAATAGGCTCCGGCAAATCTCGGCCGTTGCGCAGGTCAATCATGATATTCGAACCCCCGAGACGAAGACTTAAAGTCGAGAAATCAGGACCCACACCTAGCGGGCCTGTGCCGGAGCCGGCCACAACGTTGAAAGTGCGCGATCTGACGCCCTCGCGTAGGACGGCCCGTATGTATCCCGGCGCGGCGGGGATGTCGTCTACCTCCAGCGCAATACCCGCGCCGAAGTCTCTGGAAAATCTTCGCGTGGTGAGTGCGGGTACGGGAGCATCCGCAATACTAAATCCTAATGTCTCTGCATCGACTACAGCAAGCCCCAGGCTGTCTGCTGTTAGGGGCTCCCCTCTCAAAATAATCAGCGTCCCATTAGGATCTACGCCGACGGAAGTAATCGCCTTGATTCCTGCCGTATCTAATCCGTTAACTTTGATTGTGCGTACTTCGCTGGTCCTAGTGTTGATAATCTGAATATTTCCCTTGTCGTCCGCAAGTAGCACATGCGATCCATTGGGCGTCATGCCCATAGCGACAATGTTCATTTGGCCGGCAATATCTATCACGCCCACCAACTCCGATTGGTTCGGCTGTCCCGTCGCATTGCGATACACCACGACGCGGGGACTGGACTCGTTTTGGCCTTCCGGAATGTGTTTGGTAAGCACCGCGAGTACTTGTCCATTCGTGGACGTTGCAATCTGCTCTGCCGATGCAGTGTTGGGGGAACCAGCGGCAGGAAGAAACACGTCAAAAGACGGAGGCGTTGTCTCGCCCGTTTGTGCCTTCGATGCAAAGGAAACCACCGTGGGTCCTGTCTGTCCTAATGCTGCCGCAGCCACGTTCACCTGGAACGGCGACGTTGCCGATAAATCTTCGGACACAGACCGCGCCGTAAATTCTTGAGAACCGACGCTTACAGAACTGCCCGGAGGAACTTGCAATCCCGTGAGACCACCACCACCGCTGCAAGAGACTAGCGTCCCTGCCATGCCCAAAACAAAAGCCTGCAGAAGTTTGAATGCCGCGCCTTTTCCGGAAGATGTTCCCAATCGTCCATTCAACGTTTCGATAATTTCAGCCCGAGACTTTGCCGTATAATTTTTTGATAATACGTATATTTCACAATACAGATTTTCCTTCGCGTCTACCGGAATGCTATAAGAAACATCAAAATCCATCAGCAATGCGCTCCAATCTTGATCTGATATTTCATCGCGATCTCGGTACGCAAATAAAACTGGTTTGTCTCCGATACGCACCGTGACAAGCGCGAATCGCAGTTTGAATCCGCCGCCGAACAGCCCCTTGTCCATAGGGTTGGGATAAATGTCCTCTGGTAGGATACGCACTTCCAAGGTGACATCATCCTTGCCAACAGCTTTAAAGAAAATACCGTCGGGTCCTGTATTTGCCCCAATAATATTTAGTTTTGCCAATTCAGGAGTAAGATTAGCTAGAAAGTCCGCGCGGAATTTTGCTAGATGCTCAGGCTTGGATGGATCGAATCTCGGGAAATGCACACCCACCAGAGCATCTCCCAACATTTTCCCAAGCGCTATCGCCAGCACTGAAAAATGGCCTTTGCGGGCGCCTGTTTGCGGCGCTAACTTGGACGGCTCAGAAATATTTTGAAAACGCGGCATGCCAATGGAAGGGCCTGGAGTAGAGAGTAGAAATGTAAAACTGACAAAAGCAGAAATAATTTTTATGAGTCTAGAATGCAGTCTCATCGCATACCCCCTGTTTTCTTGCGTTTAGTATAGCCTCACTTTTATCGTTTGTCAAGGTCTGGGCGAAAATTGGTACAATGGTAGCGAGGTGTGCTATGGAGTCCCTTCAATTATATTGGTTGCGACACGGTATCGCGGAAGACACGCGGCCTGGAAAAAGCGATGCGGATAGGCGTTTGACGCCCGAAGGCGTTCAAGAGGTGAAGTTTGTCGCCGCGTGCTTGAAAGACTTAAATGCCGAGTGGGATTTTATTTTGTGCAGTCCGCTCGTTCGAGCACGGGAAACCGCGGGCATAGCCGCGAAGGTGTTGGGCGTGGAAAACAAAGTGGAAGTAATCGAAGGCCTGCTACCTGAAGACAGTTGGGAAATTTTACGCGTGTCCTTGAAACCATATCTACCCTTTCAAAAAATCCTGCTGGTCGGCCATCAGCCGAGCTTCGGTGAAATGATCGGGCATCTGGTTTGTCCCGGAGGCAATGCGGAAATCCCGCTAAAAAAGGCGGGGCTTTGCCGCCTCGACGTGAACGCATTGACAGCGAACCCTTACGCCGAATTGGTGTGGCTGCTGAATCCAAAGACATTGCGCAGACTTTGAGCTTAGTGATGTGTTCCCCTAATTCGCAGAATTTGAGCCAGGGTCTAATTAGGTATTTAGTATGATGTCCCCGAATTAATGAAAATCGCTGTCATTGATATTGGGACAAATTCGATTCACATGCAGATCGTTGCCGTGCATGGGGACGGGACGCATCATGTGATGGGCGCGGAGAAAGACATGACGCGCTTGGGGGACGGGTCTTTCCGGGATGGACGGCTCAAAGCTCCCGTGATGGCGCGCGCGATGGGGGTGATCGCGCGCTTCGCTAAAATCGCGGCCAATCGCGGGGTGAAAAAGATCGTGGCATTCGCCACTAGCGCGGTGCGCGAGGCTTCTAACGGGCCGGACTTGCTGCTGCAAATTCAAAAAAAATGCGGCATCAAGGTGCGCATTGTCACGGGGCAGGAAGAGGCGCGCCTGGTGTTCCGCGCTGTGCGCAGCGCAGTGGCCGAGGAAATGGACAAGCTTTGGTGTGTGGATATCGGCGGCGGCAGCGTCGAGATCAACGCCGCGCAGGGCAACGACGTTTTGGTATCGGAGAGTTTGAAGCTTGGTGTGGCGAGACTGCGCGATCTTGCTTTGGAGTGGGAGAAATTAAAAAAGCATGTGCGCAAAACCTTGAAGAAAACGCTCGCGCAAAAGCGCAGGAGTAGTTTTCGCGGAGGCGTGCTGGTAGGCACATCGGGAACCGTGCAAAACATCACGCAGATGGCACACCGGCTGCATCATCGCGAGCCGCTGCTGATGATGAACGGAGCAACACTGGACTATGCCGATCTAAAGGAAGTGACTCGCTCGCTCTTGCATTGCCCCGCACGCCAGCGCGGAAAGCTGCCCGGCATTGACCCTATGCGCGCAGACCAATTGCTGGGTGGTTGCGCGATCTTACTCGAGCTGATGGACTTGTTAAAAATGCGCAAGCTGATTGTCTGCGACAAAGGCATTCGCGAGGGCGTAGTGCTGGACTTCATCGAGCAGAATAAAGGGAGGTTGGCGGACTTTGAACACGTGCGTGACGCGCGCAAACGCAGCGTTCTTGCTCTCGCCCGACGCTTTGATGCGGAACCCAAGCACGCGGCGCAAGTCGCGCGACTCGCGCTGTCGCTATTCGATCAAACACGTTGGATTCATCGCATGGGTGCAGCGGACCGCAACATGCTGGAATACTCGGCACACCTGCATGACATCGGCTATCTTGTCGGCTATCCCAAGCATCACAAGCACGCGTATTATTTGATCATGAATTGCGGGTTGGACGGTTTTTCCGCCGAGGAATTGGAAGTGCTGGCCAACGTGGTGCGCTATCATCGCAAATCGTTTCCCAAAATCACGCATCCGAATTTTGCGAGGCTCGGCAAGGCGAATCAGGGTGCCGTGCGCAAACTAGCGGCAATTCTTCGCGTCGCGGAGGCCCTCGACCGAAGCCATGCGCAACTGGTACAATCGTTGAGTTGCCGTAAAAGCGGCAGGACGCTGCTCGTCAAGCTTCGGACGAAAGAAGATCCTGAACTGGAAATTTGGGGCGCGCAGCGCAAGCAGGATTTGTTCGCCGCTGTTTTTAAGAAAACCGTGATCGTGCGCAGGGCGTAGAAAGGATTGCAACAATCATGAATCTCGACATGAAAAACCCGTACCCGGGAAAACTATTCGTCGTCGAAGGCATAGACGGCTCGGGCAAATCCACGCAATTGTCC
>CAZOWS010000106.1:0-18430 GCA_964583365.1 uncultured Actinomycetota bacterium | reverse complement strand
GGCTTTGTCCACGGCGACGATCTCGACATTCCAGTTCTCGACCCAGTTTTTTATCGCGGATGCAGGCAGTTTTAATTTTTCCGCCGCGTATGTTTCCAGCGCGTCGGCGATCACGGCAGCCACCGAATAGGACTCCGCGCCTGTGGATGCGGCCAGCGCAAGAAAATTCAGGCTGCGATTGCCTTCGCTATCTCGCTGCGCGATGCGTTCCAGGAGATGTTTTTTTAGGGATTTTGCCCAGAGGTGATGCGCGCGAAAAAGGTGAGTTTGATATTCTGATCCCTGAGAGTGATAGACCTGTTGCAATTTCTCTTCCGGATTATCCAGAGACAAGATCGTGCGCCGCGAGAGGGCAAAAAGGTTATTCGCGTTTTCTAATAGTTGCGACTCCAATCCGGGGATGGTGGGCTTTCCCACCAACACTGCCGAGGCAAAAGCTTCGATATCATTTTGTCCCTGCCTTCTTGCCAGCGTTCGAAGACAGGATTGCCACACGGCAAGCGCCTCTTTGCGATGGGATTGAAAAAGTGAAATGTTGCCGGGGCCGAGGTCGGGTTCGCATTGAATGAAATATCTCAGCAGCAATCGCTCGGAAGGCGGCGCAGACCTATCGTCGGTGTTTCGATGCTGGGCCAGTGCGCTTTCCGGGGCGAGTTTGTTGGGTTCTATGCGCGAACCTTGCGCGGGGGCGGATGATAAGCAGACAGCAAACGCCGCCACGATGGCAGCAACTCTCAGTAGAGCAGTAGTCATAACTCTTGTATTATAACTGTTTTCCACAAAAATATCAAGTGCCTGACAGAGATGAGAAGTCTATAATGCCGACATGATGCGTTCTGAAAAATCTGTTGCGCTGATGGATGAGAAAATTCGTGGAATCTTGCGTGAAAAAAAAGCAATAGGTTTCGCGTATCTTTTTGGATCGTATTCGACCGGTACAACGCATCGCGACAGCGATGTGGATATTGCCGTTCATCTTACCGAGCGAGAAAAGCTTAAAGATTCGCTGCGCTGGCGTCTTCGGCTTATGGCTGAAATTTCTTCCGAATTAAGAATGAACGATGTGGATGTGGTTGTGTTGAACGAAGCGCCTCTGGTTTTGCGTTACGAAATTGTTTCTTCCGGTAAAATCATTGTTAATACTGTTCCTGGGAGCGAACTTGAATTTCGACTGCGCACCATGAAAGAATACTTTGACACAGCGCCCATGCGGGATATGTTCAGGCGCGTGATGAAGAAAAAAATTCGAGAGGGTACATACCTTGGTCAACCCTGAAGTTCTCCGTCTTCGATTTTCAAAGCTCAAGGAATATTACGAAGTATTGATAGGCTTGAAAAAATATTCGCGACAGCTTTTTAAGTCAGATCCACTGATACATGGCAACGTAGAACGCTATTTGCATCTATCCGTGGAGGCAATGATTGATATTGGGGGCCATGTCGTCGCGGACCTTAATCTAGGAAGTCCGCAGGATTATCGCGATGTTTTTAGAATTCTCGGAGAACATAAAATAGTGTCACCTACACTTAGCAAAAGACTTCAGGAATGGGCAGGATTTAGGAATATTCTCGTGCATGATTACGTGAGACTTGATCTCGATAGAGTGTACGATGTGCTTCATCAAGATTTGACGGATATCGGAACTTTTCTCAAAGCTTTCTCAAAATATCTCTGAGATTCTGACCATGCCACGCGCGCGTCTTACCAAGATTTACACCAAGACAGGGGATAAGGGCCAGACTGGTCTTAGCGGCGGGCAGCGCGTACCCAAAGATGATTTGCGTATAGCGTGCTACGGAACCGTGGACGAGTTGAGTTCTTGTGTTGGAATTGCGCGCAGTCTTGTGTGCCAATTGCCGGCAGACGATGGCGTACGCCGTGAAGTGGAACCGCTGCTGAAAAAAATTCAAAACGAGCTGTTTGTCGTCGGCGGGGATTTGGCCACGCTGGTTGAAGACCGACATCCGAAAATGGCGTTGATTTACCAAGAGCCAATCACGTTTCTAGAAAAAGCCATGGACCGCTGGAACAAAGAGATGCCGCCGCTGGCAGATTTTATTTTGCCGGGAGGGGGACAAATCGCTTCGTTCCTGCATCTCGCGCGCACGGTATGCCGCCGCGCCGAGCGATTGTGCGTGACGCTCGCCCGTGAATCTAAAATCAATCCGTTTATCGTACCCTATATCAATCGCCTTAGTGACACGCTGTTCGTGCTAGCCCGCTGGGTTTCGCGCAAAAACAACGAACCTGAATTTTTGTGGGAGAGATGACCTTTAGGGTAATTGCGTCGCTCTGTGCATTAGGCTAGACTTGGTATCGTGGGTATGAAGGAAGGAGGCAACAATGGATCGGATAGATGCTGACATTAACATATGTGGTGGAGAACCCTGCATTAAGGGAACACGAATTCCCGTGCGGATTATATTGAGTCATCTGGCTGCCGGAGAGACGTTTTTGGAGCTGTTAAAAGATTTTCCTTCTCTTAGCGAGGCCGACATTCGTGCCTCTCTCGAATATGCTTCTTTCCTCGCTGCGGAACATGTAGCGTAATGCCCAAGGTTATTCTCGACGAGAACGTAAGTCTTCAAGTTGCATCGTTTCTGCAGGGCTTGGGTTATGAAGTCATTGCTATAACAAAACATCCTCAACGGGGGATGATCGATCAGGAAGTTTTTAACCTTGTTGTGGAAGGGCGTAACATTTTACTCACGCGAGATGGGCATTTCACCAATCCCATACGTTTTCCTGCGATAAAGACCGGTGGAATCATCTACCTAACGCACGGTAACCTTCGAGCTAGCGTGGAAGTTGAACTGGTCAAACAATTCCTAAAAACTCACAGTCCGAGCATCTTCGAAGGCAAATTGGTTCTATTGTCTCCGACCGATGTGCGCATGCGTTGAGTATACTGGCACTGATGGTTCAGCGATTGCAGCCGGAAAAATAAATCTCCATGCTGCTAAATCATTGGCTGATGAAAGTCGAGCCGGACTCCTACTCGATAGACGATTTGGCTCGCGACAAGAAAACTCGCTGGGAGGGCGTGCGTAATTATCAGGCCCGCAATTTTCTCAGGGACTCTATTAAGAAAAGAGATTTGGTTTTCTTTTATCACAGTAATGCCGATCCGTCCGGCATTGCGGGAATAGCCGAGGTGGTTCGCGAAGGTTATCCCGATCCGAGCGCTTTCGACCCCAAGGACGTCCATTATGATCCCAAAAGTAAACGCGACGATCCCACCTGGTATGTCGTGGATATTGCCTTCGTAGAAAAGTTCAAGCGCCTCATCCCGTTGCAAGAAATGAAGGGCATTCCAGGCCTCGAAAAAATGCTTGTCCTGCAGCGCGGCCAGAGACTTTCCGTCCAGCCTGTTACGCCTAAAGAATGGGAGATTGTTCGTCGGCTAGCCTCCACGCTCTACCCCACCGATTGTTTCTAACGCGCTTCGCTTGCTCCTTACAAAGGGGAGGGATATATTTTTTCTAAGCCACAAATCATAAGTATCTTACGTGTATCCATGTTTTGGTGCGCCGTCCCTTGACAGGACGCTAAAAATCCTATATAATTCAGCCAGGTAACGTATGTTGCGAATTCACACAAGACAATCAGTCTTTTTGCGCTTCCTGGCCTCGGTGACGGCGCTGTGTATGCTCACGACTTCCTTGCAAACGCCTGCGCTGGCGCTGGCGCCGAAGTCACATTTCGAGACAGACCGAATAGACCGAGAAAGTCCCAATGACACGGACTCGGTGAATCATTATCCCCTGCCGATTCAGGGTTTCAAAGAACCCGCCGATCGGAAGTTCATTTCGGCGACTATTGAAAACGGGAAAGTGGGAGAATTCACGGTCGAACAAGACTCGCTGCGGCAAATCCGCCAAGACCTGCGCAAGCATACGGATAAACCCAAGGCCCATCGCGCCAAGAGGACTAAGAGCGCCTTGGATCGTCTCTCGCGCAATCCTCAGAACATGGCAAAGTTTTTGACCGAAACGCAAACGCGCTTAAACGAGTTGCTCGTGGGTATTGCTGTCGACATCAAAGCCTGCGGATATCCGATGCCAGCCAAGCTGCAGTTCGAAATGCGCGTGGGTATGACGCATTTCAGCATGCATAGGGACAACGGGGATACGATCGTTTCTCTGGATTCGGAAGTCTGGACCAATAAAAAAGTACCAACCGCATTCCTGCGATTTCTCCTCACCCACGAGATATTGCACGCTGCCATCTCAGCTCAGCATCACGGCTACAATCGCAGCTTGGCCGAAGTCGCCGTGCTCTATCACAATCTTGCGATTCTTTGGAAGAACAACGAAATGGAGCCCGTGGCAAAATTTCTAGAAGGTCTGCGGGATGAGCAGTTCGGGCCTGAGGCGGCCGGCTACGTGGCGCGCGACGGGCATGTGCTGGACTCACTCCAACAAATGATTCGAGCTAAAAAGCTGCTCGACCAGTATGAAAAAACACTGGCCACGCCCAGACTTCCTCCCTTTGGCGGCGCGCAGGTTAAAATCAGCAGGGAGGCGACAAAAAAGAAAGTCTACTTGAGTGTTCTCGGCGCCATCGAACAATGGATAGCGCGTGACCCAAAATTTTATGCGGAGATTCCTCAATTGGAGTTTGTAATGTCGGCTCTGCGCCTGCAGCCGGAAGAATTTCAAAACATTGAGCGCATGGACAACCCCGCCTTCTGGCCGGAGCTATTGAAGGCCTATGCCACAGCCACCACCGATGTGATCACCCAAATTCTTGGCAAAGATTTGGCGGATCAAGCCGAGAAGGACAAGGGTGTTTTGCCTGTCCTGATCATGGGCGAGGAGGGATTGAACAAGCATGCACTCGGGCGATTGCTTCATATCAAAGACAAGAAGGCTAAGGGTCGTTTCATCATGCGGGATGGCGCGTGGATGAATCCGGGCGAGCTGGAGCAAGAGCTGTCGCCCGGCAGCAAGTTACTCGAATCCGTCAAAGGCGGCACCTTGTTTGTCGCGCATATCGAACAATTGACATCCCATGAAATTCTCTTGCTTACTCAACTCAAAGACGTGCACGTGATTCTTGCGACCAATTACCATTCTTTGGAATCCATGTTCAAGGGTGGAAAAATCACCAACGATGTTTATCTGCGCATGGTCCTGCCGGGAGGTTGGAAAAAATACAAGCTCAAACCTCTTTATGAAGACAACAAAGACGAAGAAGCACAAACGAAAAGTCTGATCCGCTTGAAAAGCCTCATTCACTTCACGCTGGAGAAGCAGCGCATACTCGAAGGTAGGCCCGAGATGAAAATATCGAACGAGGCGAGGGAGATGCTGTTGCGACACACATGGCAGGGTAATATCTATGAACTGGACAATGTACTTCACCGTGCTGTTCTTCGGGCTCGTGGTTCACTCATAGAGACACACGACGTATCCTTTGGTCGCGAGAGGCCCCAATGGGATGAGGCTTTGACCAAACCTCTAGCGGATGCTCATTTACCCGTGCTGGTTTATTCGGAGGCATCGGATTATTCTGGCCGCCTTCTGCGCCATGTGTTGGAGGCCAGCCGTGATTGGCCCATGCCTATCGTACAGGTGAGAGCGGAAGAATTGACGGATGATCGTTTGGCCGAAAAACTGTATGCGGACGATGGCGTTCTCCCGATGGCCAAAGGCGGCGCTATTGTTTTGCACGACATAGACCGTTTATCCGAGCGAGCGCAACGCGAGCTTCTTAAAATAATGCGCCAGGGTGGATATGCGCGCGAGCGGGATGGCGAACTAGAAGCCACCGATGCGCGATGGTTTTTCACCGCGACGCAGGATCTTTGGAGATCGGTTAAAGCAGGCAAATGGAACGAAGAGTTGTTTTATCTTGTGAGCCAATTCCCGGTGCGATTGCCACCGTTGCAAGAGCAGCCCGATAAAATACCCGATATTGCCCAGGACATCGTGAAGGACTTGGCGCAAAAACGTGGAGTACCTGCCCCGCGTCTAAGCCATGAAACGCTAGTGTTGTTGAAATACCATCCTTGGCCCGGGGGCATGGAGCAATTGAGGTCTATTCTGGATATGGCGATGATGCCTAAATCTCTGGGGGTCCATTCCGTTGTTCCAAAAATTATTTCCCCCGAGAATCTTCCCGTGGAGTTTCGCCTGGAGTCCTTGCTCGCCACGTTTTATCCGCGTTCCGAAGACGCGATCGCGATCGCGCGCGAGTATTTCACCAAAATGGATTGGGGATTGCTAGAGGAGTGGATTCCTGACCGCTTGCTCGTAGAGGCGTTGTGGACGGATGCTCCGTCGCTGCGCAATTTCGCTGAGGGCATCAAAGATCTGGGCATTGTCAACGCATCGGAAAAAATAAAATGGCTTGCGGATGTATTTGGCCGGGACATGATCGAGGATCTTTGGAAAGGGCGCAATTTGTTGGATTTTGTGCGCTACTTTACAGTCGCTCAGGGCAAGGAGTCCGTGCTGACCGCGGCGGTGAGGGCTATCGAAAAGCGTGACCCCGAAGTCGGCGCTTATTTCTCACGCTTCAAAGAGAATCCCTACGAACTGGCCCAAAAGCGACTTGAATTCATGCGGCTCTATCGTGTTCTCTACGAGCTGAGTTTGTGGAATCCCAACGCAAAAATTCCTCCGTGCGCTGAAATACTGGGCGCGCTGGAAAACCATGATAGCCGACAGCGTTTCATCCTGACGCAGGCCATGCCCTATGTTTCTGTCGAAATGCAAAGTCAAATTTCGATCATGATAAAAGAGCTAGAAAATCCACCAGAAAAAATAATTTTGGACGAGCGCATGGTGCGAGAACTCAAAAATGCGAATCATCTCGGACTTGTGGAGTACGGGACCATCTTGGCCGTGGACGATCAATATGAATATTTTCCGTTGAAAACCGATAATCAGAAGCTACCCCAATTCATGGAACCCGACGGTCTTCGATCGCGCATTCAAGACTGGATTTCTGAAAAGGGTATTGATCCCGCGCGCATTCGCGTTGTCGCCAATACCTACACCGGCCCAGCCGATGCATTCCGGTACAAGGACGTGATGGAGTTTCCGTTGCATGTGGGGCTTTGCCCCAGCCCGACGGATTTCTCCCGATGGCAGGGAGGCGTGACTCAGGACGATCGCAAATTCGTAGCGGCCGTGTTGCATTCTATCTCGGGTAAAACGGTGGAGCACAAAGACATTCCTGAAATTATCGCCGAGGTCGTGGCTGGCGAGGGATTCAAGGCAGCGGGGTACTTGATCACGGACGCGGCTCTAGGGGGAGAATTCCCCGTTCTAGATCCTTTGCTTTCGGTTCAAGCCAATCAGGCGCGTATGGCAAAGGCGTGGAACGCGCGCGCGCTGGTCGAGAAAAAAGCCATTGTTTTTAAGACCATACAATTTTTCTCCACGGAAGGCGGCCAGCCGAAAACAGAATTATGGGACCCGAGAGACTTTTTCCCTCCTTTGCGCGGTCCTGCGGGCAAACCCAACGAAATGGGATTTTTGATCAACCGGCTTTTATACGCGGAACTCAACGAGCATATTACCAGCGCGACGGCCACTCCAAGAACAGGCATGACGCGAGAGACGGATCTTTCCGCAAAAGACGAAAAAATACGCGATGCGCATGTTGCTGCTATCTGGACAGATCAACAAGGAGAAATCGAGAAGTTTTTTACGGAAAACACCAAGCCCTTGAATTTGAGGCAGAAAACCCAATTGGCCCTCCTGATATTCAGAGAGCAAACGAAAGAAAGCAAAAAGTTTGTCGCGGAAAAATATCCCGATCGCAGCCGCGATGACCCCGGGGCATTGGAGAGGGAAGTGGAAGAGTGGTTTCGCGCGGCATTAAAAGATATCCCTGTGGCCGACGGCATGGTCGAGTCTGCGGATGCAGCAGCCATTCCTGAATACATGCAGAAGATAAAAAACTTTGCTCTGCTATTCTCTCGGCTATACGGTCTGTTGCTTCGCCAGGACGAAGCCGACCTGGAACTTAAATTCGGCAATGCCCACAATAGCACCCATGTTCTCACGCTATTGCGTAAAGCGAGAAGCTTTCTGCGCCAAATTCCGTTTGCCGATGAACAAGCGCTGAAGACTCAATATGGAGAGCATGCGATGCTGTATTTGGCGCTCACGATACTCATGCATGATTTGGGCTACGCAACCTATGTCAAGATTCAGCGCGCGCGCAATCGCATAGGACGCGAAGCGCCTCCCAAAAGCGTTCACTCGGGACTTTCAGTAAAAGTCATAGAAGATGATTTGAAGCAGTTGCTGCATGTGGCGTTTCCTGCCATTGGCGAAGACAAACCGAATCAAAAAGGCAGGACCATTTACGAAGACATGATCGAGGCCGTGATGTTTCACTCCGCGTCGCGGGAAAAAGTACATGGTGTGCCCTACGATGAGAAGCGCAATCTTCTGCTGTTTCTCGTGACGCTCATGGACAAGCTCGACAATATGCCCGAGCGCATCAAGACCGATTACAAAGAAAGCGAAGAGTTTAAATTGATGTTGGAATACAAAAGGCTCATGCATCTTCTCGGCGACAACGCACCCGTCAAGAAGAAGTTTCTTCAGTCCATTCTATTTTTGCTACAAACAAAAGAGCCGGAGAAATACTTAAATTTCCTTCACAGCTTTGGAAACCTTTGCGTCATGGACATCAAGGAGCGCCTGAAATTGGATGGCCGTACGATCTCTCGTGCGCAGTTTGATCTCTTGACGCAGGAAGAGCAGGATAAGGTCAGCCTTTCTGTCTGGATGCTGATGGACAGGCACATGGTGGATTTGGCTGGCGAGGAGAGAGCGTATTTCCAGGTCCACCGCACCGACGGCGCCCTTGCGCCGTATGAATGGAATGGTCGCAAGATAGAGTTTGAGATGGAGCAGTATCCGACGACGAATCTTTCTCGCGAGCGCGCACATCTTTTGGAAATTTTGCAGAACATATTCCCGGGTGTTGCGATCAGCCGTGAAGACCTCGAGATATTTGCATCGGGCGCGGGTAGCGAGCAAGCGATAAGGAGCAACGTGCAAGCAGCCCGTGGAGTATTGACGATACGCTTGCGGGGTGATAAGGGCTATCCCGCGATAGTGGATGATCCTGGGGCCCTCTATCCATTTGTCTTAGGTCTTGCCCAAGGCGCTCCTCTGGAAAAACTCAGCGATGCTATGGGGGGAAGCCAGCGCAGGTGGACGTCTTTTGTCCCCAGCAAGATCACGGACCAGGAGGCTCAAAAGGATTGGTTGTGGGCGCATAGCCCGGATCTTCCAAGTTGGCGAGTTTGGGCGCGGGGTGTTGTGGATGAGTTGTTGGGGCCCAGTAAAACCTTTCACGACATGCTGTTCGATCCTATCCATTGGCGCTCTCCGGGCCAATGGCATGGGAAATTGAAATGTTTTGAAGAGTATCTTGCCAAGGAATTGTCGTCGCGCTACGGAAGACAAAAAAAATTCAAAATCGCGATGCGGAGACTGCGTTACCCCTATTCCTTGCAATTGGACATGGCAGATACGATGCAACAAGAGGGATTGCATGCCGACGTGTACTGCGATGGAACCGCGCAACCAAAATTCACCATCGAGTTGTCCAATGGCGACAAGGTGATGGCGGATCAAAATGGAGTCATCGTTGCTTTTGATTTACGACGCACGAAGGGCGAACATCAGGTGGCATCCTTGCAAGAAGTGATTGCCCACGATGCGGGTCTCCTTTTAACGGCACTGGAAGAAAGCAATGCCCATCCCGAGTTGCAACGTCGGCTAAAAGAAGAAATTTTGGATATTGCTCTTACTATCAGCAATAGTTCTTTAACCCTTCCTGAAAAAAATGATGCAATCGAAAAATCGTACAACGTCTTGGTCGAGATTGCTAAAAAAGTCAGTCCGACAGGCTTTCCTATAGCTCCCCGCATTATGCGGACATTGATGGCACGCATGCATCAGACGCAAAAACGCATAGGGGGTTTAGCGGACAATTTACCTCTAGATGTGGAACAAGCCGTCGAAGAATATGTTGCCAATCCCACGGTAGATTTTCGTTCCACGAACGGGTTCAAGGTCACGCCCTTGAGTGGCACCATGAAAGACTTGTACGAGGATTGGATGGCTACTGTGGTGCCCGAGGGTATGCGCGAGCACCTGCATTTCGAGGCGCTGGGTTCGAAGAAACTTAGGGATTCCTTCGATGTGGTTGTGCAGCATGATGACGCCGTGTTTCGTCTGGAGGATGTTGCTCGCATGCTTTCGATAGGAGGAGATTTTTACAATGTTTTTGGCTTGCAAGAGCGCAGGGGAGGGTTGACCGACAGTCTTGCGATAGCGCGATATCAAAAGAATGCAAACCATCAGTTGGTCCAAATGGAATTACGTTTTACTGTTACGCGCGATGAAGAGCATCGAGCCTTGCTGCCACTGACGCAAATCATGCAGGCGGTTGCGCCGGCTCAAAGGGAATCCCTTTCGGCTGTGTTGCAGACAGTGCAAAATGAAATCACGGATAGCCCAGCAACCGACAAGGAGACAAAGCTGGAGTCGGCGCGTCTTGCAACCTTGATTTTGGCGGACGAAGGGTGGTCGACGCGACTGGATGAAAATTTATTGATGCTCGGCCTGGACTGGGATATTTCGAGAGGCGCATGGGGAACACCTGTCACCAAGGAAACGATAGAGACCATTCTTGGTATTATCTTGCGCAGCAAGAGGCCAGAGAATGTTACCAAGGGATTGATCGTCCTTGGGCGCATGTTCCGGCGCTACAGAGATACGGAGATGCAAAGCGCTATTTTGGGCGCGCTCTTGAAGGTAATGGAAAAAACCAACACGGAGTCGGCTGCTTGGCAGAAGGATAAATTGGCCGATGTGATCGCGCAAATCGGTAACACCATTACCGCTTCAGAAATAACCATGGATTTTCTTTTGGCGAGTGGCAAGTTGGAAGATGTTGTTAAGCTGCTGGAAAGCTGCCTGGATTTGGTCTCTAGCGAAGATCCTGTAGCAGCCGAGTCCAAGCCACTGGCTCAACTGGACAGAATCAAGTCCGGGCCCGATGCAGATACAGCTGTTTCATTGGGCAGACCGTTGGCGAAAATTTTTATTAGGTTGAAAAGCGCAGAGCGCATCGAAGGACTTTGGTACAAGCTGGAACAAATCTCTGATCGCGTTCGCTTCTCGGACAACAAAATAAAATTGGCCGACACGCTGGATTCCCTGAGTGCTGCGATAGGCCCGCAGGGAGAACCCCAGCAGCAGTCCGTCCATAGCAAGATCGGCAAAGCGGCCAGGGCTTTACGCGCTTTAGACGACAAAGAATTGTGGGACACTATTGGATTTATGAAACACGTATTGATGCGAGTGAAATCCGGTCAGCCCATCCCGCTGGTGGTCTCTAACGCGTATAGCGGTGCAAAAGAATTTCATAAAAGAATACTCAAGCTTTTGGAAGGAGTATCCGGGGATAAACAGGCGCTTTTCCTCACGTATCTCCAAACCTTGCTGATAAAAGAAGATAAAATTAGGGGAAAGAGGCTGCCGGGCTTGAAAGGCAACATTCCTCCCAACCGCTTAAAACAAATCATGGCCGATCCCGCGTTTGAAATAGGGGGACATGACCCCATGTCTAGCA
This sequence comes from uncultured Actinomycetota bacterium, assembly GCA_964583365.1. Classification (GTDB taxonomy): domain Bacteria; phylum Auribacterota; class Ancaeobacteria; order Ancaeobacterales; family CAZGMX01; genus CAZOWS01. Next base: position 6,813 of record CAZOWS010000106.1, on the reverse strand, counting down.
GACGCGCAGCGGCTGATAACCATGGGGATCGTGTCCCCCTATTTCAAACAGCCATGTCCGAAGCGAAACAAAAAATAATAGATTATGGCCTCTTCGGTGGCCTCAATGTCCCAGCCCCGCTCAAACTCGAGAAAACAATAAAATTTGTCCATCACGAAGCGTTACTCACTGTTGGCCAGCATGCCGAGGCCTGGTCCGACCCCAACAATCGCGACATCCTATACATCACCCACGAAATCTGGCGCTCGCTGGATCAAGAACAGCGCGTGGCGCTGCTAGTGCACGAGATTATCGAGAGCGAAGCGCTCAAAAACGGCATGAACGAAACCCGCGCTCACGAGGTCGCAGACAAGGCTGAAGCCGTCCTTGACCCCAATCGCCATCTCGACCGCCGAGTTGACGAAATCTTGAGAGATTATCGCATGTACAACGGCGTGGAGGAAATTCACCTATTTATCACGCATCCGCACGGAGACCATTGCAGTTATGTGCCCGCATACATAACGGGAAAGATGAAGAATTTGATCAGCCGATCCATACCGCCCGTGGAAGAAAAGCTGCGTCTGCATCTGGGCAATCAATTCCGACATGAAGTCACGAATTACATGCTGCGCCCCACCAAACGCATTGTCACGCTGTTCGACTTGGGCGGGTACAAGGGAGACGCGGCGGAACCATCCATCGAGACGATCAATCCCTATTATCGCATAGGGAAAAAGCGCTTGAGCAAGAGCATCACGCTCTACGCCGATTTTTACACGGCCAAGACATTGGATTATCAAGCTATGGTGAAGAAATTACAGGACAAGGGCTTCAAGGTAAACTTGCATATCTTTACCAAGAAAGAGCCGAGCGTGGTAATCACCGACTCCGACGGCAATCGCCTACAAGTCACAGCCAGCCCCGCCTATCATTTGGCGCGCTATATCGGCTCGAGCATCTATACGCTGAAATTATTGCAACCTGTCATCCTGAGCGAAGCGAAGGATCTCCCTAGTATCCAGACTAGATCCTTCGTCGCTGCCGCTCCTCAGGATGACAGTGTTACCGCTGCTCCTCAGGATGACAGTGTTACCGCTGCTCCTCAGGATGACAGTGTCTCCGAGCGTAGGGCGGTCATTTCCTCCTTCTCTCTAGTCTCCGAAATCGGCGATACGCTCCCATACCGCATAGACGAACAAACGTTGGAAGACCTCGCGCGATCCGACGTCGAGGCGCAAGACGGCACCAATTTTGCCTCCGGGCCGAAAGAGTCTCCTGTCCCCGTGCGCAAACAGGACAACAAGATACATGAGTTTACCGCGCGCATGAATCGCGGCTGGTCCACGATTTCGCATTTAAATACGACGATGGTCGGTTCTGTCGCGGAGGCGCTGGAGGCCTCTCGCAGCTTGGATCCACAGATACCCATTCTTGTTTTTGCAGGCGAAGAGGGTATTAAGCAATTGAGGAAAGCCTATGAAAAGAAAGAAGACGGATCGCCGTTGCTACAAACGGACGGCGACCTTCTGTACTTGCCGAGTGCGGAAGTGCAAAGGGATTCTCGCGGAGCCAGGATTTACCTGGTCAGCGACATGAGTGAATTTTCCGAGGCGCTGAAAAAGCAGTATACGGGGAATGTCGCGTTGAAAGATATTTTGCTGGATCGCCTTCGACAAATGCATATCTCCGGGCGAAGTTTTGCCGAAATAGCCGAGTATCTTGCCGATTGGGCCAAAAATCCGGGACTAGCCCCCCAAGAATTTCAATGGCTGTTTGAAGAACTGAAAAAAGGTGAAATGGTCCTAGCGATAAACGACGCACCTGGATCCCTCGCTTCGCTGGAGACAGGTTCCGCAATCTCGTCGGCAGCCCGGGTGGACCAAGTCATCAAAGACTATTTCGACGCGCACCCCGACCTAGGTCGATGGACAGAAATTTGGGGACATGACCCCATGTCTAGCGGCCGCGTAGCGGCTGATATACATGGGGATCGTGTCCCCAAATTTCTGTCCGGATTAGCGAAAAAATTCGCTGCTCTTGAAACCCTAGGCGTTCAAGAAGCGGATTGGAATCAGGCGGTAGAAAAATCATTGCAAGCCATAGAATCTGTCATCCTGAGCCAGGGTTCTGTCACCCTGAGCAAAGCGAAGGGTCTACTTAGTAACCAAGCGAGATCCTTCGTCGCTAACGCTCCTCAGGATGACATTATTCGTGATCACCTTTTGCAATATCTCCGCAAAAAATCGCAGGACTGGCGCCTCTATCAGCCCAAGCGCATGCCCTTCTTGTTGTTGGAAGAAACCGAACGCTATCTCCATAAATTAATCGGTACGCGCCCATGGTCGAAGGAGGACTCAAAAAACTTGCAACCACAAATCCTGGCAGCCCAAGCCGAAGTCAAGGCGCAGGGCAGTGCGCTCTCCGCGGACTTGATGAAAAATGTCCTTCTGGACATGCTAGCCCATGGGGCCGTACCGGCCGACGCACAATTCCGTTCCACCGTGTTTGATTATCTGAGCAGCCAATCCAAAGACGACCCACGCGTAATGAATGCGTTTGTCCATCTCTTCTCGGCCGAAACGCCCGATTTCAATCACCGTATTTTAGTGCAAATGCTTAAGCGCCCGGGCGCCCCGCTCGAAAAATTCGAGGACAAGCTCGCGCGTTTGCACGCGAATGCCCAAGGCGGCCTGCCTAAAAAACAAGTTCAAGCCCTTTTAAAGGCGTGGTCCACGCATCCCTGGTCCAAGAGCGTCTATCAGATTAGCTGGATGGACACCTTGCTCGCCAAGTATCAGGAAACTCTCATTACGGGCAAGACATGGCTGGGTTTAGGGAGTTACGAATTGCACGAACAACTCATGGCAACATTGCGAACAGGTCGCGCGCCTCCGTGGACAGTGGAGCAATCTGAAAAATTCTTCACTCAAATCATGGAAATAAAATACCCCGAACCTAAGGGGAAGAATCCAGAAGAGCGGCAAATCCAACAAAAACGCCAGCAAGACGCATGGATAAAACTCGTCTATCAATTTATTGCCCGAGAGGAAAATGGAGCACAGAAAGAGCTTCTCTTGGGAATGCTTGGCGCCAAACAGAAAAAAGAATACCGGACATTCGCGCGGAGGGACAAACAAGACCAATCGCTGCAAGAAGATTTGAGCGCCATAGAAGCATCGCTATGGGAATTGGCAAAATTCGGAGTGGGCAAAGTCCTGACCATAGGATCAGGACATTTTGGCGATTACCGCCACAAGGCCACGCATTTGCTCAATCAAATGTACGCGAAGCGCTATGCCGAGATACTCATCGAAGGCCGACCCCGATTTCAAGGCCGCCAAGGCCGCATCAGCATGGAGCTATTCAACAAAAAGGAAATGCATTTACTGGGCGAGATGCGTCCGATACTAGCCCGCCACGAGCATCAGTGGATAAGCGGCCACATCACGTTCGAAGAGCAAGTCAAACTCTTTGAACTCATTTACAACAAACAGGTGGAATTAGGCCTGATCCGATCCCCTGTCATCCTGAGCCCTTCGCTGCGCTCGAGGGTAAACTCCGCGAAGGATCTACTGCGGAACAAAGTAGATCCTTCGGCCGCTTCGCAGCCTCAGGATGACAGTGTTACCGCTGCTCCTCAGGATGACAAGAAACTCTATATTCCCGAACGCGGCATCATGCGCATACCCGCTGCCGAGCTGGCGAACTATCCCGCCAGCGTGAAAACTATTGTCATCGCGACCTCGAGCAAATTCATCACACCCGAAACAGCCGAAGAAGAAGCGAAAATAAGCCAGGACATGACGCAGGAAAAGCGTGACACGATTGCAGTGATGGCGGAACTGAACCCCGATCTCCAATTGGCAGCTGGCAAAAAGTCCATTCAAATGAACACATGGCGGGCCACGCAATATTCTGAAGAATTGCCCGACAGCAAATACCTGCGCGAGCTTTTTGCCAGGGCCGAAGACGGAAAGGTAGAGAGAGATTTAGGCAATTTACTCAACTCCAAAAAGCCGACAGAAATTCAGGAGGACCTGGAAAAAAGATACGCCGTATGGGATAAGGCCGCGAAAAACGGAGACGCGCTCAGCGCATTCGAAAAATTCCAATCGCTCAAAGGCTATTTAGAATCGCAGGTGCTGCGTCTGGCATTCCGCATCGGTAAAAAATACGGTTCCCGCCGCGTGATTGAAAATGAGGAAATCGGTGTGCTACCCAAGTCATCGCCCCCTGTCATCCTGAGCGAAGCGAAGGATCTCGGTCGGTCCAAACCAATTCGCGATCTCCCACTCCATTTCCAGCTCCTAGACGCCATGCAGAGCACGGCCCGCAAAGTAGTCGGCGATGACGTCACGGATTATTTCCTCGACGGCATGGACCTCCATGTCCAACGCCCGCCGCACTTTTTTGATCAAGAAGGGAAAATCAACCCGTTCTTAAAAGCCATCATCAATCGTTACAACGAGGCCGGATTTGTCAAAGCCTCCGTGATGCTGGATCCGCTTAAAGCCTGGGCCAACGTCAACGGCATGCAACTGCACGTGGACTTACCCAAAACAGAAGCGGCAAGAAAAGCCCTGTTCGCATTCTTTTCCGAAATCTCCGTCGCCAAGGTCCATCAGTTGAGCAGCGCGAGAACGAATGCATTCAAAGACCTAGCTGGCATCAGCGAATTCAAAGACGACTATCTAGGTTTCCAGTTGGAGCGAAATGGCAACGCGCTGACCTTGCGCCTGAGCCAAGGCCACGAGGATGTTCCGCCCGCTGAGCGATTCAAAAACACGCATATACCTGCGACATTCGAGTACGCAGTGATCGAAGGCCTGCGCAAAAAGGGCTACGACGAGATGTTTATTCAAGAAGTGCTGATGATATTGAAACAATTGGATCATCTGGCAAGAACAGATGTGCACAGAAAAATCGTGTTGGGGCACACGGAAATCATTCGTCTCGTCGAGCATATCGCCGAACTGGCCGGCATCGCGCCGTTGACGAATCTAAAAGAGAGCATTCTCTATCATGATTACGTGCATATGCTTCTGGCCCTATTCGGCGTGGACATGAAAGACGTGTCGGAAAGATTTGTCCAGAAACTCCAGGCCGCGCATCCGGATTGGGAGGGCATTCTGGCCGCGTTCGCGACGGACTACGGGTATATTTCGTACACGAGAAAAGGATGGGAAGGCAAGCAGCCCCCCGAGCGAACCGTGAAGAAAGAGAATTGGGCTAAGTTTCGCAAGTCGCCCCAGTTTCAAGAGATGATAGAAGAGGTGTTGCTGGAAGCCATGGCCATGGAATGGCATCCGGCGGTTGTTCATCCTCAAGAGGAGCTGCGCAAAATATTCCCTCAAGTGCGCGAGACATTGCTAGAAACGCGCGGGCCATCCAAAAGCTGGCTGCGTCGGCATGGGCGTCTAGGTCGCAAGGATCCACCCCGAAATCTCTGGAACTTGCTGTCATTGCGAACCCCTGTCACCCTGATGTCCCCCTCTGTCATCCTGAGCGAAGCGAAGGATCTAGGTCGTTCATCGGACGAGACCCTTCGCTTCGCTCAGGGTGACATTACGAATAAACTCAATTTTCTAGGCCGCCTCATCATCGCCAAAGGCGGAAAGCGAAAACTCCACGCCGAGCGCCATGATCAAATTGCATTTCTCACGCGCGTGTTGCATGGCATGGAAGCCCTGCATGCGCTCACGCCCAAGATAGTGCCGAGCGCGATAGATGATGCGCCCATTCACTACCGCATCGGTGGCAATCCCGATGCAAAGAAAACGCTGTTCTTCGTGCATGGCTGGAGCGGCAACATGTATCACTGGATTTTTCAAATTCCTTATTTCGCCAAAAACTATCGCCTTGTCGTGATGGACCTGCGCGGCCATGGTGAGACCCCGCTGGCCGGAAAAGCCGAAGATTTTCTCAAGGAGCTTACGCCGCGCGATATTTTAAGCATTCTAGAGCGGGAGAAAATAACATCGGGCGTGACGCTGCTAGGCCATAGCATGGGCGGCATGGCCGCGCAGGAATTGTTCAAGAAAATGATCGAACACCCGAAGGAACCCGTTGGCAGCTCTCGCAAATGGCTGAAGAAAACATTCGAAAGTTTTAAGGGCGCGTTCGATTCCATGGTTTTACTCAACACCACGGCCGGCCCGCCGATAGAGAGTTCCCCGTACAATAATAATTGGTTCGTTCGAAATGCCTCCAAAGGCGTTTTGCGCAATTTGCCAAAACTCGTCGAGAGGCTAGGTATTCCGGAACAGTATGTTTTGAAACTGCTGCACCCGCAAAAAGAGATATCGCTGCTCGAGCAATGGGTCAACGAGGGAATTCTCACGGGAAAAAATCCCTGGGCGTTCGATTATCTGCTGCCGATTAGCATGCAGCCCATCAAAAATCCCGATGGCCAGCTCATGAATCCCTACGAAAAGATCAGGTTCGCGTGGAGAGGCATGGAGCATCACGACACGCGCGAAATTCTTCCCAAAATCCCCGTTCCCGTTCAGGTGATTTATGGGTTGCAAGACCGTTTCACCGACTACGCGCAGGTCCACAAAGATTTCGACAGCATTCCCGGCATGCAGCCCCAAAATCTCAAGCATCAAAAACACATGCCCCAATTCGAGGCGCCCGACGCCGTCAATGCCCTGATCGCCCGCTTCCTCAACCCGCAAGGCGCTCTCGACCTTGATCTTACATCTGCTAGCGCCACAGATTTCTCCACGCTCGCACCCCTAATTCAGGGACACAATACTAAATCACTAAATACAAATTCACTCGCGCCGAAATCCGCGTTCGACGCCACGAATGAGCAGACGTTAGAACGTG
>CAZOWS010000105.1:0-13689 GCA_964583365.1 uncultured Actinomycetota bacterium | reverse complement strand
TCTTGCCGCTCTCATTGTTGAATGTGTCTACCGCGCTGATTTGATAGCTGTTGTTTGTCCCATTTTTTAATCCGCTGTCTTTGTATGTTGTCGCGCTCACCAAAGCACTGTTGATCTTGATCCCATCGCGATACACGTTGTAGCCTGCGAGATCTGCCTCTGTATTCGCGCTCCATGAAAGATCCGCGCTGCTATCACTCCCGGCAGCATTGCTTAGGCTGGGCGTCGCCGGAGATCCTGGTATACCAACTGCGCTGTTGGATGCCATCCCTTCCACCCCATCCGTGTTAACGGCTTTCGCCACATAATTGTATGCGCTGCCTTGCGTTAATCCGGTGTCCGTGTAATTGGTCGCATTAATCAAACCACTGTTGACCTTTACGCTGTTGCGATACACGTTGTACCCTGTCAAATCCGCTTCTGCATTGGCACTCCAACTCATGCTCAAGGTGGTGCCGTTTCCGGGATCATTCATCTTCAATCCCGTCACTGCCCCAGGAGCTAAGCCCGGTTGTGGCTTGGCGTTCACGGTGAGACTGGGCGCGCTCTCGTTACCTGAACTATCCACCGCCGACACCTGATATCCGTAAGTCGTTTCATTGATAAGATTGCTGTCTTTGTAGGTCGTCGCAAGGAGAAGAACACTGTTGATCTTTATTCCATCACGGTACACGTTGTAGCCGGACAAATCTGCTTCGCTATTCACGCTCCATGACAAACTCACGGTCTTGCTAGCGGCGCTAGCCGACAATCCGCTGGGGCTCTTGGGAGCTCCGGGAACACCGATGGCGCTCGCAGAAGCCACGCTCTCATTGCCCGATGTATCCACGGCTTTCACCGTGAAGTTGTAGGGAAAACCTTTTACCATGCCGCTGTCCGTGTAATTGGTATCCAATACCGGCGCGCTATTTACTTTCCCGCCTTCGCGATACACGTTGTAGCCCGCTAAATCCGACTCGCCATTTACTTTCCATCCAATGTTTAGCGTTGAGCCATTCCCGGGATCAGATATCTTCAATCCCGCAGGCGCTGTCGGAGCTGTTGCATCTTTGGGCATGGCATTAGTCGCGATGCCCTTGCCACTCTCGTTGTTGAAAATGTCTGCGGCGCTGATTTCATAGCTGTAGCTAGTGCCATTTTTTAGGCCGCTGTCTTTGTATGTCGTGGCACTCACCAATGCGCTGTTGATCTTGCTTCCATCGCGATACACATTGTATCCTGCGAGATCCGTCTCTGTATTGGCTGTCCAAGAAAGATCCACGCTGCTGTCTGCCACCGTTGCTCCTAAACCACTTGGATTTCCTGGCGCACCAGGTATGCCCACCACGCTGGTCGAAAACACGCTCTGATTCCCGGATGTGTCTTGCGCGCTGATCGTGTAGCTGTAGCTGCTGCCCTTCGTCAGACCGCTGTCGGTGTAGCTTGTCGCCGTCAGCAATGCTTGATTGATCTTGCTGCCATTCCGATACATGTTGTAGCCTGCTATGTCTGCTTCGCTGTTCGCATTCCAACTCACGCTCAATGTGCTATCTGTCCCGGGATCCTTTAGTGTTATGCCTGCTGGTGCGTTTGGCGCGGCGTTATCTTTAGGTGTTGCGCTAACCGCATTGCTCTTGCCGCTCTCGTTGTTGAAGATATCTGCAGCGCTGATTTCATAGCTGTAGCTTGTCCCATTTTTTAATCCGCTATCCTTATACGTATTGCCCATGAAAATATTAGAATTTAATTTCACTCCATCACGGAATAAATTATAGCCAGCCAAATCTACTTCCGTGTTTGCGGCCCAGGACAAATCGACCATGCCATCCGATACGACAACGCTGATCGCCGCCGGTGTCAGGGGCGCACCCGGAACACCCGTTACGCTTGAAGACGCTGCGCTTTCATTTCCTGAGCTGTCTTGCGCTTTCAGGACATAGGTATAGCTAACGCCTTTGGTTAGTCCGCTATCCGTAAAGCTCGTTATCACTAGCATGGCAGCGTTGACTTTTACCCCATTGCGATAGATGTTGTAACCTAGCAGATCGGCGTCGGTGTTCGCGCCCCAACTTAAATCCAACATATTGCCGGAACCTGAATCCACGAGTTTAAAACCTGTTGGAGAACTCGGAGGTAAAGAATCTTTGGGCGTGACATTGATTGCATTGCTACGGGCGCTTTCATTATTGAAAGTGTCTACGGCGCTAATCTGGTAGCTGTAGCTGGTCCCATTCTTCAGCCCACTGCTCTTAAAAGCCGTGCCCGCCATGACAGCAGCATTTATTTTCACTCCATCGAGATACACGTTGTAGCCGGCCAAATCAAACTCCGTGTTCGCGTTCCATGCCAAATCCACCGCTCCATCGCTACCCATCGCGGAGGCACCAACGGGAATGGCAGGGGCCCCTGGGATTGCTTTGACCGTTGCGGTCGCGTCACTTTCCGTGCCATCCGCAGTAATCGCCCTGACAAAATACGCGTAGAGCTGTCCTTTGTTCAGATTGTTGTCTTGGGTTGCGCTGCCTTGAATGGGGCTGGAATTTATTCGGAGTGCATCGCGATACACGTTGTACCCGGCAATATCGGCAGAGCTAGGGTCCCAAGTAAGATTCAACATGTCCCCTGTGCCTGGATCTGAAACTTTCAAATTCGTGGCAGGGGCAACAGCGCTTGGATTAGGCGTAACGCTTTGATCATTGCTCCTTGCGCTTTGCCAGTTGCTTTTGTCCGCGGCCACTATCGCAAAGGCATAAGACTGTCCGTTGATCAAATTACTAACTTTGTAACTCGTGCCGGCAATGGGAGTCGGATTTAACTGTTGGTAACTGATTGCTGGCGCAGTAGTCCCGCCACCGAACTTGCCCCCTCCGCCACCTGCCACGAGTGTGATCACTTTCTGGTACACGTAATATCCCTGCAGATCTGATTCCGTGTTGGCCATCCATTTCAATATCGCACTGGCATTGCCCGGGGAGGGCGCAAGTTGAATGGGCGAAGATGGGGCCCCAGGGGCAGCCGAAACGCTGGCCGACGTGGAACTTTCATTACCGGATTTATCTTGCGCTGTGACGACATACGAATAGTTGACACTCTGAGTAAGACCATTGTCGATATGACTTGGTGCCGTGAGAGGAGTGCCATTGATTTTTACCCCATTGCGATAAATGTTATAACCCACGATGTCGGATTCCACATTTGCATTCCAAGATATATTCAACGCATTGCCTGTCCCGGGATCATTCAATTTCAGGCTACTAGGCATCGCCGGTGCCACCGAATCTTTTGGCATCACGCTTAGGACTGCGCTTTTTCCGCTCTCGTTGCCAAAGGTATCAACGGCAGAAATGCAATAGCCATACGTGACGCCATTGCTCAATCCTGAATTTTTATACGTGATACCTGTAAGCAGCGCTGTGTTGATTTTTACTGCGTCACGATAGACATTGTAGCCTGCCAAGTCCCCTTCTGGATTCGCTGCCCACGAGAGATCAGCGACGGCATCGCCGGCTGAAGCACTCACACCGCTGGGATTCGCCGGTGCACCCGGTATCCCCATGATACTGATCGATACCGCGCTCTCGTTTCCTGATGTGTCCTGCGCTTTGATGGTATAGCTATAGCTCGCACCCTTGGTTAAGGCGCTGTCGGTAAAAATCACAGCCGTCACTAAAGCCCCATTGACCTTGCTGCCGTTTCGATAAACGTTATACCCTGCGATGTCTGTTTCCGTATTCACGTTCCACGAAAGATTCAGCGTGGTACCAGTCCCAGGATCCGCCAGTTTCAACCCCGACGGTGCAACAGGCGGGATAATGTCCTTCGGAGTTGCGTTCTGGACATTGCTCTTGCCACTTTCATTGCCAGAGGAATCCACCGCTGAAACCTGATAGGCGTAGGTACTGCCATTGCTCAGCCCTGTGTCTTTGTACGAAACAACCGTCAACAGCGAGGAATTCACCTTCGTGCTGTTTCGATAGACATTGTATCCAGCCAAATCGCCTTCGCTATTGGCGCTCCAGACCATGTCAACACTGCTGTCCCCCGCCGTAGCAATTAATGAACTTGGATTTGCTGGCGCACCGGGATATCCGAGTACGGCGGACGAGGAGGAACTTTCATTTCCAGATGAATCTTGAGCCTTAACAACGTAACTGTAACTCATGCCCTTCGTCAAACCGCTGTCTGCGAACGACAACGCACTCACGAGTGAGGTGTTGACCTTTGTTCCATTACGATAGACGTTGTAGCCCGCCAAATCAGCTTCAGTATTGGCGCCCCAAGCCAGATTCAGCGTCGTGCCGGTTCCTGAATCTATCAGGTTCATTCCGGATGGAGCGGCTGGCGCAACAATGTCTCGAGGCGTCACGCTAACCGAAGAACTTTTAACGCTCTCGTTGTTGAAACTATCCACAGCAGCGATTTGATAGCTGTAGCTTGTCCCGTTTTTTAGCCCGGAATCTTTGAGCATAATCGCCGTGAGCAAAGCGCTATTTATCTTAACTCCGTCGCGATACACGTTGTAGCCTGCGAGATCTGGCTCACTATTCGCAGACCAGGACAATGTTGCAAATCCATCCCCAGGCATTGCGCTGTTTCCTGAGGGTGTAGCCGGAGCGCCTGGCATGCCCGTTACCGCATTGGACGCGCTACTCTCTACGGCATCCGAGTTGACGGCCTTCACCGTATAACTGTAACTGACTCCCGCCGTCAAGCCACTGTCGGCATAAGCGGCCTGCGTCACAACAACGCCGTTCACTTTGCTGCCATTGCGATAGATGTTGTAGCCCATCAAATCAGCTTCCGTATTAGCCGTCCATATAAGGCTCATGGTCGAGCCCGTTCCCGGATCGCTCAATGTTACCCCTATTGGCGCTGCGGGCGGAAGGCCTGCTTCGGGTTTTGCGCTGACTGCGACAGAAGTCACACTCTCGTTACCAAAACTATCCACCGAGGACAATTGATACGCGTAGGTTGTGCCATTGACCAAATTGTTGTCCTGATACGAAGTCACAACTAAAAGACTGCCGTTGATTTTTACGCCACCCCGATACAAATTGTAACCGGCAAAATCTGCCTCGGCATTGGCGTTCCAGGATAGCTTCACGGTTTTGCTCGTCGCGGTCGCTGCCAATCCAACGGGTATCGCCGGCGGCCCCGGGATACCGATCACCGACGAGGACGCAGCACTCTCATTGCCTGAATTATCTTGTGCCTTAATCGCGTAACTATAGCTCGCGCCATTTGTCAAACCACTGTCCGTGACCGACGTGGCAGTCATTAGCGTCGTGTTGATTTTTGTTCCGTTACGGTAAATGGTATAGCCCGCAATATCGGATTCGTTGTTTGCATTCCAGGAAAGATTTAGTGCATTCCCAGTCCCTGGATCAAAAACTTTCAAATCCGACGGCGCAACGGGCGCACTAGTGTCCTTGGGTGTCGCGTTCTGTACATTGCTTTTGCCGCTCTCATTGCCAAAAGAATCCAACGCTGAAACCTGATAGCTGTAGGTACTACCATTGCTCAATCCGGTATCTTTGTACGATATCGTGGTCAACAGTACAGAATTGATCTTGATGTTGTTTCGATAGACATTGTACCCCGCCAAATCGCTTTCGCTATTAGCGCCCCAGACCAAATCAACACTGGCGTCGCCTGCTGTAGCGAGCAACGAGCTTGGACTAGCCGGAGACCCTGGAATACCTATCACCGCCGCCGACATAGCGCTTTGATTGCCGGAGCTGTCTTGAGCTTTTATCGCGTAGCTGTAACTCGATCCCTTCAATAATCCAGAATCCGAATAGTTCGCGGAAACCACCAACGTCACGTTGATCTTTGTTCCATTCCGATAAATGTTGTACCCGACCAAATCCGATTCCGTATTGGCGGTCCAACTCAACCCGAGCGTCGTGCCTGTTCCCGTATCCACTAGCGTCAAACCAGAAGGCGCTGCGGGGGCAACGAGGTCCTTGGGTATTACGCTCTGGACCGTCGTTTTATCACTGGCATTGTTGAACGTATCTACAGCATTGATTTGATAGCTGTAGCTAGTTCCATTATTCAAACCACTATCTTTGTAGGTGATGGACGTCAGAACACTGCTGTTGAGTTTTACTCCGTCCCGATACACGTTGTATCCGGCTAAATCCGATTCCGTATTTGCGGTCCAAGCAAGATTCACGAATCTATCGCCGGAAGTCGCGCTGAAATTTGCTGGCGTCGCTGGGCCGCCTGGCACAGCAGTAACACTCGCGGAGGCGCTGCTCTCGCTGCCAAGACTGTTCAGGGCTTTGATGGTGTAAGTGTAACTTGAACCTTTTGTCAGGCCGCTGTCCACAAAGGAAGCGACAGTCACCGTGGAGGTATTGATTTTGCTCGCATTACGATACACGTTGTATCCCGCCACATTGCTGTCCGTGATTGCGGTCCAGCTAAGGTTCAAGGTATTACCATCACCAGGATCGGTGACGGTCACGCCTGTCGGTATCGCGGGCGGCACAATCGCTGGCGCATTGGCCAGAACGCTCATGTCGTCCACGTACCAACCTTCGAAGGTATTGCCGATAGCATCCATCGAGTTGAAAGTAAATCTCACGATAACTTTTTTGCCCACGTAGTTTGCTAGCGAAATACCCTCTTTAGTTTCCCATGCGGATGAGGATGCCGTTTTGGAATCCTGATACCACAACTGTGTCCAGGTAGCACCGCTGTCGGCGGAAATTTCGACATAGGTCTTATCAAAAACACCGTCGTAACTTTCTACCTGACGCCAATGGGAGAACTGCAAAACAGCCTTGGAGGCAGTGGTCAAATCAATAGGAGGAGACGTGAGTGTTCCCGTAGTAGCCGCGCCGGTGTCGTAATTTTTGGTGCTATCGCTGCCATAATAGAAGGACTTCACCGGACTGTTCGCGCGCAAAGAGGAAAGATGCCACAGCCCCGTCCCGGTCCAGCCCGCAGCGCTTGTTTCAAATTTTTCTTCGAAGACAGCAAAACCTGCCGCCGTTTTGCCTGAAACAACGTTGGAGATCAGCGAGACATTTCCAGCAGCATCGGTCACCTTCATCGCAACATAATAAGTCGTATCGTTTTTCAAGCCGCTTATGGTCTTGGCTTCAGAACTACCCGCTACCTTTGGTGCCGCCATCCCTGAAATCTTTGTAGCGACACCAAAGTTGCTAGCGTCAATCAGACTCGTGGAATAACGCATGTCATAGGATTTGGCGGTCCCCGTGTTGCCATCGTCTCCTGTCGCCGTCCATGTAACAACAATGGAATCAATATCCGAACTGTTGATTGTCAAATCGCTCACGGCCGCGGGTGGAACTGTCTCTGCTCCAGTATTCAAGGCTGTAAAGAGATTGAGACGGCCCCCTGTCACCATCTTGCCAGCAAGGCTCGGTATGGAATCAACATTTTGAAGCAGACGGTCTCGCACTTGCGCAAAAGTCTGTGTTGTATCCTGCGCCCACACGACTGCGGCAGCACCCGATACATGCGGCGTCGCCATCGAAGTCCCACTCAAGGTGCGATAGGTATTGCCAGGAGACGTGCTGTAGGTATTGACGCCCGGCGCCGCCAAATCCACGGTTTGGGCCCCATAATTGGAAAAAGATGCTAGCGTGTCGCTTGCATCCGTGGCAGCTACAGAAATGACATTACTCGACGTATAGCTAGCCGGATAAAAAAGCGCAGTATCATTATTCGCAGCGCTATTCCCTGCAGCAGCCACGAATAAACACCCCTTCGCGGCAGCAGCATCAATGGAGTCTTTCATCGCTTGTGAATAGCCTCCGCCTCCCCAGCTGTTGGACGAAATTTTTGCGCCCATCTTGGTGGCATAATTCAGAGAGCTGACCGCATCGGCGATAGTACCACTGCCTGAAGAGCTGAGAAATTTAAGCGCCATGATTTTGGCATTCCAGGCAACGCCAGCCACACCGACACCGTTGTTGCCCACGGCGCCAATCGTGCCCGCCACATGCGTGCCATGATAATGATCATCCATGGGATCGCCGTCTTTGTTCACAAAGTCGTAACCATACACGTCATCCACGAAGCCATTCCCGTCATCGTCTATTCCATTGGCTGGAATTTCTCCGGTATTCTTCCACATGTTTGCCGCCAAATCCGGGTGCGTGTAATCCACACCCGTGTCTATAACACCAACAATGATGCTGCTAGCATCGGTTCGAATATCCCAAGCCTCCGCCGCGTCAATATCCGCATCAGCTGTCCCACCCGTCTGTCCGGTATTGTTCATGGCATAGATTTTGGAAAAATCAGGGTCATTCGGAACTTGATTAGCAAACATGTAATAGTTTGGTTCTACGTAGGATACATCAGCTCTAGCGTCTAATTCCTTTATGACATCCGCTATGGGCTGGGTGAAGGAAAAACCAATACGATAAATGTTTTGGGTCAGATTTTCGAAAACAGCTATCTCATTATCGGAACAGAATTCTCGGATTTGTTTATCGCTAAGACTGGGCGAAAATCGGACGAGCAATTCCCCGGGCTCATGCGGTTTGCTGATGTCGGAAATGGCTTCTGATGTATCTGCCTGTAGATCAGGAAGATACAAGCATGAACTTAAGCAAACCCCAAACAGGGCTTTTGCTATAAATACAGATAGCCTCTTCATGCGTTCTGGACGTCGCATCATTTGATAACTCCTGCATACTTATCGAGCATTTTTGGTACCAACTTTCAACATATTGACCTGTTGCTATACCGCTATTTACACATGTCAATGTTTCTCGAAAGAGCGGCTGGCGCCGATGTGGAGCAACCGCTCCCATCTCGGCGGCGACCTTAGGAAGGACCTTACATGATTTCAACAAAAATTGCAAATTGGGGTGAGGAAAAAATAGTGTAGCCCACCACGCAGCGGGTCCTGTCACGGGCCAAGAAATATTGTTTTCAGGGGACGCGGTTCGGCCCGCCATTGCAGCAGTGGCGGGCGGCATACCTGCGCCCGCTACCGCTCGGCGCGCAAATTTTTCCGGCATGAAACCGCCGGAAAAAACCAAGCTTTGCGCGCCTGCGCGAGTCCCCTGAAAACAATATTTCTTGCCCCGCGCCACCCGCTGCGGGAGTATCTAAACTATTAGGAGGAAAAAAGGAGAAAACTTAAGAAGGACTAAAGATTTTCTAGAACTTCGGCGAGCCTTGATACACCTAATCCATCTACAAGAGACTGGCCTTGATCGGACATTCGCTGTCGTACTTTTGGATCTTTCAATTGATCCAACATCTTTTGAATATTTTTCGGACGCCAATTTTCAGACCGGCCCAGAGTAAAACCAATACCTTCTTTCTCTGCTGCAATTGCTCCGGGGTCTTGATTGTTTTCCAGGACAACGTAGACGGCCGGAAGACCCATGCAGGCTAGTTCCAAACTAGTTACTCCGGCAGCGCTGATGGCAATATCCACCTGACTCATCACGGCCCCGACATCAGCTGGTGCGCAAACAATACGATGCCTGGCGCTGGACGACAACGTCATCGGTACGGGTGTCAGAATTTGTATCTCGGCAGAGCAACTGGTTTGAGACAACAAATCTAACCACAACCGGATGTTTTTTCCGCTATTTCCGCCACCCAGAGTAAGCAACACTTTTTGAATCACAGGGCGAACGCAAAAACTCGAACGCGCATGCAGAATTTCTTCATTCAGCATCGCGTACTTGGGTCCAACCCAGAGCTTGGTCTTGTGTGCATCCCTACCAGCGTACATCTGTTCCGAGGCATAGAGATTGTGGTCGATCAATGCATCGCAATCCAAACCACGGTCTAGCGCATCCGTGATTACAACGCTGCGCTCTGCTGTGGAACGGAGTTGTTCATACTCATCGGGCGATATCTTATAGGAATCCACGATCAAGGTATCCCAGCGGGCTTTGCTCTGAGCAGCATCTACCCTGGGAAATGCGAGTGGAATCGCCAATTCCTCGCCATTGCTATCCACTATAAAATAGGGAGAATGGTTTCGTTTGTGCAAAGCCTTTGCCAGCGCGAGCGTCCTGCGCAAATGGCCGAGACCAACTTTCGACGACGCATCCACTCGGAAGAGAATTTTCATTGTGGCAATCGCAGAGATTTTTTCCAATCGAAGGCAAACACAACTTGATGCCGGCCGGGTGGCACGACAATTCCACAAAAACAATAGTTCGCGCGATAGAGTTTCACGGCTTGGCCATCCACTGTTGCAACAACACCAGGGTAATGCGTCAAAGAAGCGAATAGCAACTGCGCGGTAGCCGTTTCAACATCCAGCATGATTCGATCTTCCTTTAGTTCTTTAACCTGAATATTCCCGGCCCGATCCGTTCCTTTAAACCCTCGCCCCGCGGGAGAGGGTAGGGTGAGGGAGGTTTCTTCCTCCAACCAAACATCCCGCATCGAAGAAAAATCCATCGATCGGATTTTCTCCATCAGCTTCGATGGATCGCTCTCCACGTGAAGTTCCCGCGCGAAAAAAAAACGATCTTGCACATGAGGGTTTCTATATATGTGCTCGGTTGGGGCGGTGAATACCTCAGGCAACCCTGGTAGGATGGTTTGTTTCGGCGTGAGAATATATTTGACGTTCAATGAAGATAAAAGTGGTAGTTTGGCCAAGACATTCTGCGTATTGTCCACCCTGCGACCCGTGGAATCGTCCACGGCGCCCAAGCCCTCCAGTAAATCCCGGTAGCGCTTCAACGCAAGAGGTGAATAGGCCCCGACATCATCGATCCCGAATAGCATCGTGAAGCTCGGCATCAGCGAGATTTCTTCAAATCGCCCCCGGTACCCAAAAATCCGATACAGCGAAGTATCTTTGGCTAGAAAAAGAGCGCTCGCCGGAGCCTTCATTTGTCGATCGTAGGTGGAAATATCCCCCGACAACTTGTTGACGAAGTGATACGCGTATAAATCCGTTGCCGTCATGGCCAAGCAACACGCGGCCAATGTCGTTGATTTCCATGTTCTCTTCATTGCAAATACGGCAATCATCACCGTACTCAGAAAAACTAACGAAACGACCATTTTTCTATCGCCTACCCAGAATATATTCCGAGCAAGCTCAAAATAGGCGTTCACGGAATCCCGATAATAAGCGAGGCTTTCCCCATGATACGGTTTTCCATAAATATTTTTTTCTGCCCACACCGCGCCCCAATGCAATATCGGATCTCGAAAAGCATCGAGCAGTGGGCGCCCGGCCAACGCCACGATGATGGCCAAAGCTCCTATAAGGAAGAAAATATTGCGTGCAATACGCCAGACTTTGTCGGATATGTTATTTTTCAACAACGCTTCCATACCTAAACCGGCTAGCACAGCCAAGGCGGTGTTGGCAAAAAAAAGCATCTTCGATGGCACGCGGAATCCATAGAAATGCGTGACCTTGACCAGTCCAATATAGAGCGGACTGTATCCACCCATCGCAAGCAAAAGCGCGAGCAGAAAAAGAAGTGCCCAGCATCGGGCTTCCGACCTCTTCCAATCGCACAACCCGAGCATCGCGAGGAATAGCGGGAAGATGCCGACATAAACCCCTGTCGTGCGTAATAAACCTTCCAACTTTGGGAATAACAACGTAACCATGCCCCACGGGGGGAAAGACCCCAAATAGGCAAAGGATTCGGATAAACCCACACGGCCGGACATTTGGCTCAGCGGATACGTTGACAAGAATTGTGGCAAGAACAGAAGGCCGGCAATGGGCAAACTAACGAGCAAGGTGCGAAATGCGACTGGGCGAGAGACCCTCGCGGCCTCGGGTCTCGAAAATAATCCCCTCAGCATGAAATAAAATAGAGCTATGCCTATCGAATACACGGCAATTTGAAGATAGCCTGCGAGCAATTGAAATGCAAACACCAACCCCAACGCGACACCTGCGCTGATGCGGCCTTTTTCCCGAATGCCATCCGCCAAAACGAGCGTTAGCGGAAACCATGCCAGGGTCTTTAGCGAGTTGATGTTATAAAACGCTCCACCAAAAGCATTGCCATAAAGGTAGCAAAGACAGGCCAGCGCTGCGCTAGACCAGCTCAATCCTATGCGGCGGCAATAGATCAGCATGAACAGTCCCGACAAAAAAACGTGAAATACAAAATTTATTGAGTACGCAAAGTCGGCCGGAAAGAACAGATGGAACAAATAATTGGGCGGATACAATGCGGCCATCTGACCCTCGGCGAGCAACGGAAAACCGCAATGAATTTTCCATGTCCACCACGGTAGTTTCCCCTCGGCGATTCTCGCGCTCAAAAAATGGGCCCAAGGATAATGCTGCTCGCGATGATCCCCTGTCAGAAAGCAGCCTTTGAGCAAGATGATTTGTGGATAAAAAATGGCGACGCTCACAAGAAGCAATGCGGCGCACAACAATCTCAGTAAAACGGAGGAACGAACGGGCATCAAAACTTTTCTGCGTAGATCATCGCTGCGTATTGCACGGTGAGGAGCAAAAACCATGAAACCCACGCGATCAAGAGCACAGACCCCATTATCTCTCGTGATTTTTCCATATCTTTAGCGAATCGCGTAGAGGCGATAGCGCCTACGCTCGCCCTTCAAAAAGAATTGTTTCACTTGAATCAATCGGAACAGTGCCGCGTCTTCCACCAGATTCTTTACCGCAAGCGCGGGAAGCTGCTCTCTCTTCTCCACCCGGTATAGATCGCCAACCAAAACGTAGGTAAATCCCTGTTTCTTCAAGAAGCGCACAACAGCGCCTGCCGTCGCATTAATGTTGGGATAATCGATAAACAATCTTAGCACGTCTTCTCGCACCATCTGGGGATTGAAATAATAATAGCACACCTCCCCAACACTGAGCACGCGCGCGGTTTGGGGAAGCACCGTGTTCATGTATTCCGCTATCCCGTAGGTCGGCTCCCTCTGCAACAAATACCTGCGGGTTTTCTGCGCGTCGCTACGAATCTCTATCTGCGGCTTCGCATGCACACCCACGCATAACGTTTCCCAAAGCGCGACCGCCACAATCCAGAACCAGATCACGCGCCGCAGCGGGCGATTAAATTGCTCCACCGTTGCGCATGCCCACGCGATAAGAACGCAGTACAGCGGAAAAAAAGACATGAGGAATCGCATCACCTGCGACATGGCAAACCAACTCAACAGTATCGCGCAGGCAAATACAGCGAGCCACCCACCTCTCTTATGTCCGACAAACCATAACACCAGAGGGAACAATCCCAGAAACAACAAATTCCATCGCGTTCCAAACCCGGCGTAGGCCTGAGGATGAAACGTGGCATCCCAAAATATCTTCAGTAGATTAAAAAATCCATAGCCCACGCCGTATTGCCGCTCCGTTAATTGGTACCCGACTACAGAGGGCTTGCCGCCAAAAATATCCGAGGCAAAGGGGTAAACCGGATTACCCATCGCCCACCAGCTTCGTACGTACCAGATAGCTCCGGCTGCTGCAGCCATAAAAACAAAAATCCACAATAGCTCGGCAACTTTTATTATCCCCAACTTTCGCCGGTTGCCTTCCCACGCAATCGCCACAAAAACAAGTGCAGCGTAGACCAGCGCAAGATACTTCGTCCCCAAGGCAAATCCGCAAAAAAGACCTGCAATCCCAATCCATGCAGCGCTGCCCGTGCGAATCCATCCACAAAAAAACCACACCATAAGAAACGTAAACAAAGTCAGCGCGATATCCACGTAGGGCACATTGAAATGATT
>CAZOWS010000104.1:0-4544 GCA_964583365.1 uncultured Actinomycetota bacterium | reverse complement strand
TTTGATCGTCTAAACTCCTCCGTTCATACTCATACTTAGCCGCAAAATCTAGGTTTCCTTTGAACATACCATAACCCTCGTAGGTAACATGCGGTATCCGATGATATTCCGTCGTGATAGGATCGGTTGTAGAGATATAATCGCGCAAAGCTTCGCGATAGCCACACTCAACATGCTGGGAAAATTGCCCCTTCGTTCGAGAATCTCCCTTTTCCACCTCGGGCAAGGGAAACATGGAATAACGCATTCTTATGTTCCAGGCAGTCTTTTTGGCGTCATTGGGAAGCGCCTTGTCATCGATTTGTCCGGTCTCACCACCCGTGATCAGTTTAATGGTGTTGTTTCCTATGTCTTTTATGAAAGTGGCCTCGCCGTACAAAGCCTCTGTGTTCTCCTCCGTAAGGAGCCGACCTCCATTGTATAGGGTGACCGCTTCCCGCCGACTAATGCCAGCTTGCATCTGTATATCCATGACTCCTGGTATCACGAGGTTTTTATACAAGGACGCGGTGTAGGTATCAAAGCGACCATGTGTTCGATTAGACAAATCCCGAGGATAAGAGTTTGGGTCGATGTCGCTGCGCTCATAAGAAGTCCGCAAATAAGGCAGGTAGGACGGCCCAAAGCGCAGTGTGAGCGTTCCACCACGTCTCAAAATTTTCTGCCCAATATGCATCTTACCAGCTCTTAATCTGGCCAACTGCTCTTTCTGAAAGCCTTTCGTAATCGAAACACCGTTGATGATATCGATGACTTCCGTATCGGGAGGAATATAACCAAAGCGCCTCAAATAAAGCGCATCTATCTTCGACCCATATTGCTGCGCATTGTGATCCAGTCCGACCAAATCCAATGGCAACTCCTGCGGGGCGCTGACTTCAAAAAGGGGCTCGACAAATACAGAGAATGGATCGGTTGCGACAACTGTCATGCCATTATCGCCATCCCGATACAAGATCTGCATGGAGCGATCTAATTCACTCTTTTCCGTCTTTGGATATACATCAGGGTGGGCGTTTACCAACTTCATCGCGACCCAATAGTTTTTGGCAGCCCGCTCGTACATGCCGCGATAACCCATCAAGTAATCACCGTATACACGAAAAGCCCGCGCATTGGTCGGGTCTTCCGAGACCGCCTTTTCAAAAAGAGCGATCACGTGTTTCCAGCCGCCCAGATCGCGGGCCTTGGCAGCACCTCGCACATAGATATCGGATATTACCCGCGCAGATAGCCCAGAACGTTGCGCATTCTCGGCTTTTCTAATAACGTCACTATACGATAATTCTATTTCGCTTGGCTCTTGCGCCACCGCGATGGACCCCGCGCCCAGCCATACAAAAAAAAGGAGTATCGCGCAGCATCTTCTTAGTTCCATCTCGTGACCCTCCCCGCTACATAAAACTAAACAGCACCGTAAAAATAGCGTCGCTGAAAATGATCAAGAAGATTCCACTCACCACCGCCGACGTGGTCGCCATACCCACGCCTTCGGCTCCGCCCTTGACCTGGAATCCACGCAAGCATCCCACGCCAGCGATGAGAAACGCAAAAACGATACTCTTAAAATATCCCGAAAAAACGTCGAACAATGTCATCACCTTGGTCGTTTCGCCCCAATACTGCGTCACGGTCAAATCCAAATGGACCACACCCACGATCATGCCGCCCAAAATCCCGACCGCGTCTGCAAACAACGTCAGCGTCGGTAACGTGAGCAACAGCGCCAGTATTTTTGGCACGATTAAAAATCGCGTCGTGTCCAAACCCATCGTCGTCAACGCATCCACTTCCTCCGACACCTTCATCGTACCGATCTCGGCTGCAAACGCCGAACCCGAACGTCCGGCCACCACGATGGCTGTCATCAGCGGCCCCAGCTCACGCACTTGTGCCAAGCCCACCAAATCGGCCACAAAAATATTGGCCCCGTACTGGCGCAATTGCAGCGAGGCCTGAAACCCCATGATCAGCCCGATTAGAAAATTGATCAAAAGCACGATGGGCAACGCGTCCACGCCCGAACGCATCATGGTGGTGATCGTGTCGCTCCAGCGTACTTTTCTCGGAGACAGACAAGCCTTAAACAACCCGATGCATGCGTCGCCGACAAACGCGATCAAAAATCTAATGTCCGTCACGATGGCAATGCTCGCCTCCCCCACCTTCGGCACGAACTCACGATGCTTTTTTCTGATCGCGCTGGCTTGCATGGCCTTTTCCAGCGAATCCTCGTGAATCAAACTTAGCAGCCCTTGTATGTTTTTACTCATTCCCGTGGAAACAACCGGGATCGTGCGCTGTTTGGCCTTGCGCTTCAACTCCAAGAGGACCAACGCGCCGGCGCTGTCGAACGAAGAAACCGCGGAGAAATCTATCGTCAACGTGGAGATTTTTTTTGCATCAAGAAGGCTATCGAGCGCCTCCATCAGTCGCGGCGCATTCTGAATATCCATGGAGGCAGGCAACATTAGTTGCGCCTCCCCGGAGGGATCTACGGATAGATCTAGACTAAGAAGAGCTGCCACTGGAGATGCGCTGGCTCTGGAGTCGATGCTTGGCAACCTCGATTATTGCAGGAAGTATAGAAAGAAAAATCACCGCGAGAATAATGAAGTGAAGATACTTGTCCACGCCGGGAATCTGCCCCAACAAAAATCCGGCCATGCACATGGAAACCACCCATCCGATCCCGCCAAAAACATTGTAGGAAAGAAAACGCGCGTAGTTCATTTGCCCCACGCCCGCGATTACAGGAGCGAAGGTGCGAATGATCGGTACGAAGCGGGCAATGACAATTGTTTTCCCGCCATGTCTCTCGTAAAACGCCTTGGCCTTGAGCAAATAATCGCGCCTAAAAAAAAGCGATTGCTCACGATTGAAAATCATCGGGCCGGCCTTGAACCCGATCGCGTAGCCCACCGTGTCCCCGACAATAGCGGCAATCACAAGCAACACCATCAATACAAACACGTTCAAATATCCCTGCGCGGCCATCAAACCGGCCGTAACCAAAAGCGAGTCTCCGGGAAGGAAAAAACCCACTAGCAAACCCGTCTCGGCAAACACGATGGCAAAAAGCACCGTGTAACCACCCCAAGCCACGAGCTCCTTCAATTTTACGGGATCGTGCAAAAACGAGAGCCACTCGGGCAACCAATCCATTGGTGTCGCTCCCTCTTTTTACGAACGTTTCGGATTTCTTCCCCAGGACGGAGCGGAAGGTTTTGCGCTGCTGTGACTTTGTCCTTGTCCGCCCCCACTCGTCTGCCCGCCACCGCTGCTATGAGGCCGACGTCCTTCGCTACGCCCGCCTTGTCCGCCGCCATGCGATCTTCCATGCCCGGAATACGAGCGCCCACCACCTCCGCCGCCACCACTTCCACTACCCGCTTGCTTGGGCGGCTTGGGTTTTTTGTAATTAAAGTCGGGTAGCGTGACGCGCGGCAATTGCATGTTCAACACACGCTGAATATCACGGACAATGTCTTCTTCATCCGGCGAGACCAGACTGAACGCATCCCCGGTGGCCTCGGCCCTGCCCGTGCGCCCTATGCGATGCACGTAATCCTCGGTGGCCCCGGGCATGTCAAAATTGATCACGTGGCTGATATCGTCTATGTCAATCCCACGAGCAGCAATATCCGTTGCGACCATCAACTGGCTGCGGCCATGCCGAAATCTGTCCAGCGCCGAGAGCCTTTGATTCTGACTGCGATCGCCGTGCAACACGGACACCTTGAAGCTTTGTCTTTCCAGGGAACTAAACAACCTGTCCGCCCTGTGCTTCGTGCGCGTGAATATCAAGACGGAAGGCATTTTCATGCCGCGCAACAAGTGTATGAGCAAATCCGTTTTTAGATGATGGGCGACCGGATAAATTGCGTGGCGAATGCCGACGGCCGGCGAGGAGCGCTGGCCTATCTGCACGGTCACGGGATTAGGCGAAATTTGATGCACCAGTTTCAGAATATCGGGCGGCATCGTCGCCGAGAAAACCAGATTCTGGCGCTTGGGCGGCAAGAGCGAGATAATACGCGTCACGTCGGGCAAAAATCCCATGTCGAGCATGCGATCCGCCTCGTCGAGCACCAGCACTTCCAGCGCACCAAAATTAATCAAGCCCTGATAGATGAGGTCCAACAATCTGCCCGGCGTTGCCGAGATAATGTCCACCCCGTTGCGTATCGCCTGTTTCTGCGGGTCAATCGGAACTCCACCGAATATCGCCGCACCTTTCAAATGCACATGGCGCGACAGGCTGCGCAAATGATCCATGGATTGCAGCGCTAGTTCTCGCGTGGGCGCTATGATCAGCGCGCGCACGTATGGTGACTTGGGACTTTTCATCAAGCGGTCCAAGATCGGCAGCACAAACGCCGCGGTCTTGCCCGTTCCGGTCTGCGCGCAGCCGATCAAGTCGCGACCGCTCAAGATATGCGGTATCGCTTCTTTCTGAATCGGTGTCGGCCGTATAAAACCTAACTCGTGAATACCTTTGAGTAAATTGGGATGCAAATGCAGTTCTTCAAACGACATAATTT
>CAZOWS010000103.1:0-6817 GCA_964583365.1 uncultured Actinomycetota bacterium | reverse complement strand
TCCGTGATGCTTGGGTATCGGCGCTGCACAACGGAAAATATTTCCGCATGGGTTTGCAGCGCGCTCACACCGACAACATGAAAGCGGTTCACGAAGGCCGAGGTAAATTCGGAGTGGCTTTGCGACGGCATGATCCCAACTATATGAACCGTGGGCGGGAGCATGTAGGACCCCGCGCGCCCGCTCAAGAGAAAATCATTCAATAGCGTGCGCACCTTTTCCGGGATCACGTCCACGTTTTGAAAGACCAGCACCTTGTGCCGGCTTTTATCCCAAGACTCTCCCTCTTTCACGAGATGGCGAAAGAGAAATCCGAGCGCGAGCTTTGCATCGGGTGTCAGCGTTTGTTTTTTGACTCCGCTTGCGTCGAGGAATTTCTCAAACTCCGGCAGCACCGTGCCCTTGATATGCATCGCGCCGGTTTGCGGCGTGCCATCCAGCGTGTAAAGTTCATAATCCAACAAATGGCACATATTCCTGACGACGGCCATAGGATCAGAACCGTCCGCGCCAATGAGCATCGTGGCGCTGGGTTTGCCTTCCTGTTGCGTGGAGAGCGATAGAATTAAATTTTTCACCGCAAGCATCTGGCTTGGCAAACCCGTCATGTCCTCCACGTCCTCTGGGCGCACGCGCGCAAAATCGGCCTCGGGTGACATCACGCCGCGTTCGACGGGAATTCCGCCCACCTTGCCATTCTCCACGGTCACGTCGGCAAACCAGCGGTCGCGCAAAGCATCCAAACGTTTTCCGAACACCGGACGCACGGCCTTTTCCCAAACCTTGTCCAATCGGCGCAAGTCGCCGTGCACGGAAAGATAATGCAGCATAAGACCTTGGAATATGGCTTCGTCCTCGGACATCCCTTTCTGCATCAGCGCCCGTATGGTTTGCACCCAGCGTATGAGTTCGCGATTCGTGACCGCATGCACGGGGGCGCTACTTTCACGCTGCATTTCTACGAATTTTTGATGCGCGGCAACCAATCTCCCAGGCGCCGCAATTGCGGCCCCATCCAGGTAATAGAACACAAGTTCCAAATAGTCCTGCTCGCTGAAACGGTCGCTCACCCATATTTTCTGGGCCACATGGTCAATCTCCACGGGAATATCTTCGCGCGCCGAAGTCACGTCGGAGGGATTTTGCGAGATAATGATTTTGAAATGGGGATGCTTGGTGATGCGATGCATTTTCCCGCCTTCGCCGGCGATTTCCAGATTATCGTTATGCGCGAGGTGCATGAGCCAGGCTATGACGGCCTGCGCCTGAGGTCCCACAGCCCCCTCGTCCAGCACAAAAATGCCGCCCTCTTCGTAGAAACGGAGAAAATCCATTTCCAATTTGTTGTCCGCACCTCGCCCGGAGGTCAACCGATAACGCCCCGACCCTTGTTTGACAATGCGGCCAAGGAAATCCGTCAAGTCCACGTCGGCGTACATGGAGAATCTCTGCGACGGCCACCCAAGGCGTTGCGCCACATCCTCGGCCATGGCTGTTTTGCCTCCGCCCGGAGGGCCTTCCAGCGCTATCAACGATGTCTCCAAAAACGCGAGTAGCATCGAACGTTCTGCTTCGATAAGGCTTTTAAGCGGCGCCAAATATTTTATGGCGTTGGCGCTGGCCAAATCCCGATGCAGCGTGGGTGCGACAACACCGTCCATATGCAGAAAGACAGTCCCACCTTGCTCGGTGAAATAGGTTTCCCCTGTTTTATGCGTAATCTCTTTGTATTCGTCCCTCAACCCAATGCCCAACACAGAATATCCCTCGCGCGCGAGGACGCGAGAAAACTCATCGGATGCCATTGCGGACTTTTCCTCCAGTATTTTCTCCAGCCGATCAAAAAGTCTCTTTACGTCGGCCATGCCGAGGCGGTCATGCCGGTACAATCCGTCCCTGAATTCCTTCACGTACAATTCATGCACATGCGCAAGGTACGCAACAATGGCTTCGGAATAAGGTTTCAAGGATGGGGGGACTAGCGATGTGAACAACTCTTGCGTGAATGGTTCGTCCAGCGATATGTTCATGAAGCGCGAAAGCTCGGCGGGGCTCATGGCGATCTTGTCGGCCGCATCCGCGGTCGCGACAAAACGCAAATTGGGAGGCATAGTCGTGTAAAACCATTGCGCAAAGGCAAATTCCTCCGCAGTATTCATCGCACGCTTCGGGGGAGCGCGTCCGAGCCATCTCTCCCAATGATCGGCCAGGGTTCCCGACATTTTTAATTCATCCAACAGTTCCTGAACCACTTCTCTGATCAGAATTTCGGCGCCTACTTCCAGATGTCCCTCCTGAAGCAATTTATTCAACAATACGGCCGTCTCGGGCGCAAGCCGATGATAATTATCCAGCAGCACAACGTGGTTTGCATCCTTATCCAATCGGGCCTCGCGCATCAAGCGCAACAGAATCCCAGGAACCATTTTGAGATTCGGCCGCCAGTCGCTCAAGGCCTCATCCCAACGGTCTGCCGTTTTTGGAATTTCCGCAGCAGGGAGAAATTGCCCGAGCAATTGATTCGGGCGTATGAAAGCGCTCATCGCGACGTAATGCAGTTTCGCGCCTGGAATGGACTTACTCATGTCCTGCACGAGGCGAGCCGCGTCGTGCGGCCCCGAGGAATACACGAGCAAATGATCTTTTTCATTGAGCAGCGCATGCCGCAACGTGTCGAGAGGGCCGCGCCTCAACTCCAGTGCAATCCCCGTTGCGGTCTGTATAATGTCCCACGCGGCGGCTTGATCTTTTTTCTCTTTCCAAAGATGCATCCAATTGTCTTGTATGGCAAGTGCTAGCGCCTCTTCCTTGCCATCCCCTGCCTTCCTGCGCGCGATACATTGTCGCACCACGCGTTGCATTTCTCGCATGGTCAAGACCTGTTCCTGCGTGCCGAAGCTGCGCAACGCGAGACCCTCCTGCAACCCCATCCATGCCTTGGTGAGAAGACCGATTTCTTTCGAGTATGTCTTAGCCGCATCGTCCTCGCCGACTTGTGCGACAAACAACCACCCGAGCAACTCTTGAATTTCATCCTGCATGAGACGGAGATAGATCTTGTCCGTGGAAGCAAAGTCATATCCCATCCAATATCCCGTGGTGAGCCCTCGCAAAGTCTGCGGCACGGGTTCACGCGCGCTGAAATCATCGGGATTGATGTCGGCCACCATAAGATTATTGGAAGCCAATGGGATTTTGTGAAATCCTTCGCTGCTCGTGTCCGGGTATTCGGACAGCAGGCGCTCGGTTGCTCCTTTGATAATCGGGTAATACCACCAGAACAATCCCTGCCCGCGATTCGTGTTAAGTTCGCTGTTGATGATCATCGAGCCGCCTTCGCGCAACGCGCGCAGCACCTCGGTATCCTGGTCCAGATAATAGCGGCGATACGCGTCGGCGTATATTCCACCGCGATAATCCTTGATGTCCTTGTCAAAATAAACCGTGTTGGTCACCGGACGCAAGCCAAAGATCTTCGCCACGGCTTCGGCCAAATAGGTCTTGCCCTCTCCCGATGGGCCTTCCAAGCGAATGAATTGCCCGTTGCCGAATTTTATCGCACGCATCAATTGCCCCAACACGAGTTTGTCCTGCCGGCGCGCGATAAGACCCGCGAATCGGAGCAGCGCCAAAGACGGGTTCTTGGCAAGCTTGGGGGATTTTTTCAGAAAGGCATCGAACACATCGCCCACAGGCAACGCCACGCCGTCCGCTATCAGATGATAACTCCCGTCCGTTAAGACAAGGCGCATATCGGGCTGCACATACTCCTCATTCCAGAACTCCTTGCACAGAGTACTGAATCGCTTCCGATCGGCCTCGCTGCGGAGGCGTAAGAAAAAGTATCGCGCAAATTCACGCTGAAGAATCTTGGTTTTATGCGAGGCCCGTTGGACATTGTCCGATGCGATGATACCGCGCGCTGCTTGAGCTATGCGGAGGATGTCGCGATGCGAAAAGCCATAGTCAAAATCCCATTTACCCGATCTCAACCGCGCGCCTTGATCCACGAGAAAATCCACGGCCGCTCCGGTTAAATCCGGTACATCCCGGCGCAGCAATTGTTTTAAATCCTCCGCCTGCATGTCATCCAAATGCACGCGCAGCGGGCGATCGTAAAACGCCGCATCGCTGATTTGGCTATCCCGGTCCGTCGTGAACACAAAATGCATGTTCTCGGGGAATTTAATCGTGAGATTCAACTCGGGCACAGAGATCATTTTTTCCCACAGTATCGAATTGAAGAGTATGCGGAATTTGCTGTCCGCGGCCTCGATGTTGTCGAACACCAAATAGAACGGCTTTTCCGGTTCCTTCTCCGCCGCGCGCTTGATACGTTCCAGAACACCGTCGGACCATTGCATCTTGTCTTTGTAATGTTCTCCGTAATGCATGGCCATCGCGACGGCCGTGCGCGCTACGCGATCCGTGGCCAATCGCGGGAGATAAGGTGCTACGTCTTCACTCTCGCCGAGCGAGAGCACGCGCCGCATGGCGGAATCCAATTCCGCGGGCTTGGCCTGCGCAAGCATGTGCTCTATTTTTTCTTGCGGCAAAACTTCGACGGGCATGTACATGCCCAGCAATTCTCCGCGCTTAGAAAACGGCGTCATCGCAAAGTGATGAATCTCGGCGCCTGTGTCTTTTTGCATTTCGGTCAATGCCTCTTCGACGGCGTTGAGACTGTCCGCGCCGCGCATGAACAAGACGGGACGTCCCGTTTCTTGCGCGGTCTTGAGACGCACGTAGGCCTCCTGGTACAGTCCTATCCCTCCGAGCTTATCCGAAGCAATGCCATGTATATTTTCGTAGGTGCCAAAGCGCGTGACTTTATCGATCCATCGTTCCGTAGCCAAGGATGACTCTGCCCCATCTACCGATTTCTCTATGCCCCCTAGCGATTCCGCAACGCCGAGAAAATACTTGTATCGCTTGTCTTCGAGCAACGCAGCCAGCATTTCGCGGAACACCTTTCTCTGTTGTTCCGTCCCCAAAATCCCGCCGTACATGTTCGTGGCCGTGATCAGAAAAGCCTCGATCAAGCCCTCGTAGCCCTTCTCCTCGCGCGCGAGATAATAGCGCGTGAAGTCTATGTTCATGCGCATCAACTCGCGGAATGTGATGACATAGCGCGGGTCATTCGCGAAGCCTGCCGCAGCGATAATGTCCTTGACCTTGCGATGCAAATCCATACTAAGCTCTACGAGAATGCGTATGTCTTCGTCTTCGAGATATATCTCCTCGTTGCTGAATTCTTTTTGCAGAAGACGTGAAAACAACTGGTTTTGGGGCACCGCTTTCCCGTCCAAATACGCGCAAAAATGCGTAAACAGGACAGACCGCAAACGACCCGGATGCGCCTGCCGCAAATAGCTGTAGAGATAGGCCCTTTGCATGGGATCCAGTTGCCTACCTGTTTTTCGCACATCCTCCTTGCTCGACTTGAGCTGGGCGATGAACGCGTCCCTTTGCTGTAAAACACCGGCGATTTGCTGCTGCAAGGATTCCACGCGAAAATGCGGAATGTATTCGCGTATCATGCGACCGACAAACAATCCGCCGGCAAGCGTCTCCTTCAGGGCCGCATTGTCCAAAAACCCTTTGTACTTGCCCCCGAGCGATTCCAAATACAAAATAAAATCCTCATCGAGCACATCCCCGGGCATGTCGCCATGAACAATGGCGTGCGCGAGCCTGTTTAGAATTTCAAACGTATATTGGACACTGTGAGAGGAAGCGGGCGACTGCGTGACGTCCAAGAGATGCTCGTATAATTCCTTATTCAAGAATAGATCTCGTAACTCGGGATTAGCGCCATCGATCATACCGAGCAATATCCCTAATTCCGTTAGCACCGGCAGCGCGGTGTTTTTTTGCGCAAACGCTTTTTCGAGAAATCTATGTTCCAAAAAGATTTTCTTGAAATGCGGTTTTACGGCCTGATTCACAAAACCCGTCCACACCTCCATGGTCTCCGCTGTCCTGGAAATCTGCGCAAGCTCCTGCGCAAATTTAAAAATTTCCACAACTTGTTCCATTCTTGCCGCGCCATGCTCCGCATCAAAATCTTGCTGAAATACGCCGGCCGCAAGCAAGGACTTGATCGTCGTGTGCAATCTCTCCCCAAAGTTTTCCAGCGGTTGCCAACTCGCCGTCATTTGCTTGAGCAGAGCCAGCAGAGGCCCGATATGCGCTGTGAATTTTCTCGTGCTGACAAAAGCCGTATGCGTCCCAGCGATAAGCAGCGCTCCTGGATTATGCACTTTGAACAAATCACTCGAACTGGCCGCAAGAATGCCCGTCACACCCATGCGCCGCTTACTATCCTGCACGGCCGCGTCCAGGATTTTTCGATGTGGCCTCGAGATATCGGCCAAAGAGCCGGACATGGCCTCGGCGAGCAACGCGGTTATAAAGTCCTCTTCGCTGTCCAATGCCCCGTAAACTTTTTCAAACCCGCGCCGCAAATTCTGGAATCCTGGCGTTTCTTTCAACTGCCGCAACAATACCAAGGCAATGTCAGGATTCGCGCGGAGAAATTCTTTAACCGCGTTATTGTCAGGAATCCCATAGGGCCGCACGAGAGATCCTTCGCCCGCCACAGGCGCGCTCAGGATGACATTATCTGCATTATCATCACCCATCCCATCCCGCATAGTGATGGCCGTAATAGCCCGGGCAAGCGCCTCCCGGACAAGAGGCTCTTGCTCAGCCTGCAGCTGCGTATCCAAAACTGCAATTGAGTCAGCCTGCCCAAACGCCGCGAAAGCATCAGCCGCGATCAAGCGCACGTTCAAATCCGTATGATTAAATTGTG
>CAZOWS010000102.1:0-30818 GCA_964583365.1 uncultured Actinomycetota bacterium | reverse complement strand
GGAGCCGCCCACGTTGAAATGCACGCGGCCTTTTTCCTCGAACGTGGCTTCGTTTTTCTGCGCAATTTTCGTGGCGAGCTGGATTTTTTCCTCGTGCAGGTACTGGCTCGCGAGTTGAGGCAGCGTGTCGATCTGGCGCTTGAGAACATTGTTCAGCTGCTCGTTCTTGTACAAAAAGTTCACGGCCGAATACCACATATGCAAATCCATGTATTCGACACCGTCTTTGTCCACCACGGTGCTTCCCTGGCAGGATTTAAATATCTTTAATTCTTGCGAATAATGGACGGTGTCGCCCCAGGAGCAATATTTTGCTTCGTCGGCGAGAAGCGGGTCTTGGTGTACGGGTTTCTTTTTTGTCATAAGAGATTAGTAGAGAAGTAATCGTGTACGTCTTTTAATGTGCGGAAGTCTATAGACTCTTTCCCGTAGGCCCTAAGATAGGCTGCAAGGGGGGCTTTGGCAAATACAATATTAGCCTCCTTGGCAGGACACACGTCTGACTGGCCATCTCCCACGTAGACTGTTGTTTGATCCTCGGATGTATTTGCTAGCAAAGTCTCCTTCTTGCAATGGGCGCAATTCGCGCATTTGGAGCTTGCTAGCGGAAACCTGGGGATGAGCCGGTTTTGCCCAAAGGAAAGTGCATTGGAGAATATTTTTATGTCATGAATATTATTATTTTTTAGAATTTCCAGAATGATGATGTCGAAATTATCGCTCAGGATGATGGTTTGCACGTTGTGAGACTTTAATAAAGCCAGCAGCGGCTTAAAATAGCGGTCAATCTCTATGCTACGACAATAATCTGCCAGCGCAGCCCTGGAAATGTGCAGGTCCTGGATTTGCTCACGCAGGCATTCCAGCGTGCTGATTTTTTTGTCCCGCCAGTCCTGTTCAAGGGTCTTCCACCTGTCCGTCGCGGAGAAGCGTTCCATCATGTCGTCGAGCACATCTCTGGTCGTGATGGTGTTGTCAAAATCCATGAAGACAGCGAGTTTGTTAGTTGTCACGGTGTGTTCTGAACGTCTACGACTTTTTTTCTGCTGCTTAGGCCATGCAGGATTTTAATGCGCGACTTAGGCAGGCAAAAGTGTTGCGCCAACGCGGCAATCAAGGCCGTGTTGGCTTTTCCGTCATGCGCGGGAGCGTGAATGCGCGCCGTGTATTCTTTCGCGCCGGTCTGCTCGATCTGGGTTTCCGCCGCATTGGGCTTGACCGTGACGCTGATTTTTATCATTCGCCTATGATGCGGATAATTCATTCGCCCAACAAGGAAAAAAAGAAACATCGCAAGTCATTCATAGTCAACGTATTGAAAAAGTATTATCCCCAACACCTTGACAAATTGATATTTATGCTGTAGAATCTCAACATGAATCACAGCTATTAAGCGGAGGGTAAAGCTGGTGTCAAAAATCCTAAAAGCCATTATGTGGGCAGATAGATCTCTTTCGCATTGGAAAATCGAAATTGGGCTGGCTGCTGTTTTGTCTGCTTTATTCTGCGGAGCTACGAAAACAGGATGTGCGTACAATGCGGTTGGGTGCATCGCTCTTGCGCTATTTTGGGGCATGGTGCTGCTGAATCAACTATCTCGTTTTCACTGGAAAAACAAGATCAGGGTATTGCGTCAGGAACTGAAAAAACAAGTGGAAACGCTAGAACTACAACAGGCAGAAATCGCCAAGGCCTCCGAGCATCTTGCCCGGTCCAAAGACAAATTGCTGGGCATGAGCGATCTCAAGAATAAATTCATATCCATGGTGAGTCATGAGTTGAGGACGCCTGTCACGGCGATTCAAGAGTGTCTGAATCTTATTGCCGAGGAGGTATTGGGACCCGTAGTTCCTAAGCAAAAAGAGTTTTTGGAAGTTGCGCTGCGCAACGTGCAGCGGCTCACTCTTGTGATGAATCATCTTTTGGACATGTCTCATCTGGAGGCCGGCGGCATGAACGTGTCGCTGGTGAAAGCATCGCTGGATCAAATGATCATGGAGGCGATCAATGCGGTGCGACCCAAGGCTCAAAAAAAGAATATAGAATTGATCATGGAAGCAAAATGCAGCCTCCCTCCTGCGCTAGTGGACCGCCAACGCGTGATGCAGGTATTGAAGGAACTCTTGGACAATGCCGTGAAATTTACGGAGTTAACCGGGAAGGCGGGCATTTCGGTGCGATTGCCGGAAGATTCCGGTCAAATGGAAATCTGTGTTTGGGATACCGGGTGTGGCATGTCGGAAGAAGAAGTGGAGCAGGTGTTCGGACGCTATTTTCAAGTTCATAAAAAAGGGGATTACACCGCGGTGCCCGGAGCGGGCCTGGGCCTTGTGCTCTCCAAAGAAATCATCACGCAATTGGGCGGAAGCATTTGGGTGGAAAGCCATCCTGGTCAGGGGAGCCGCTTTTATTTCACGCTGCAATGCTATTCCGATGAGGCTTTGCTGCGAACTTGTTTCCAAGGAGCCGTGCGCGAAGCGCAGCTAAGGAATTCCATGATGATTTGTCTGGGGCTACACGTGCAGGAGTATGAGGAATTGCGCAAAAAACACTCGAATCATGCGATCGATTGCGTGCTAAGCGATTTGCATGCCATCGTGACATCCTATTTTCGCGCGGAGGATCGTGTTGCCGTGGATTATGCGCAGGGAAAAATTCACGTATTGATGGTTGCCACGGATCGCGATATGGCGGCACGGATACGCAAATTGGATGATCAACTGCGCGGGCAAACATTTATCGCTGGGGATATTCCCGTGAGCCTTGTATTCAAGTATGGGTTGGCAAGATTTCCTGAACACGGCGAAAGCTTGCACGCCTTGCGTGATGAGATCGAACGACAAATTCGATCAGGTGGGTTGGAAATTGGAACTCTGCCGATGGAAGGTGCAGCGTGAGTAAAATTCTTCTTGCCGAAGACAATGAAGATTTATTGATGGTCTTGAAAGTCCGACTGGAAGCGGCCGGTTTTGATGTTGAAACAGCCACGAACGGAGAAGAGGCATTGCAAAAAGTGGCGCTGATGCAACCGGATCTTGTCTGCATGGATATTTTTATGCCCGTGATGGATGGTATTAAAGTTCTGCAAGTATTGAGAAACGCAGAGCATGTCAACAATGTTCCGGTTTTACTTCTCTCCGGCTCGACACAAGCCATGGACAATATAAAAAAAAGCACATTGGCCCAACAAGTCTATGGCTATCTGCTCAAACCCTTCGAGTTTAGC
The DNA here is from genome assembly GCA_964583365.1 of uncultured Actinomycetota bacterium. GTDB lineage: Bacteria > Auribacterota > Ancaeobacteria > Ancaeobacterales > CAZGMX01 > CAZOWS01. Next base: position 27,592 of record CAZOWS010000102.1, on the reverse strand, counting down.
AGCCTCGTAGCGACGATACACGAAGCACTGGAACCGCAGCATTCATAATTCTTTGCTTTTAAAAATCAAATCTCGTAATATTAAAAACTATGGTTCGCATAGATATTAAATACACCGGTGATTTACATTGCAGTCTGACGCATGGGCCTAGCGGGTCAATGATAGAGACGGATGCACCCACGGACCATGCAGGGAAAGGGGAGGCATTTTCTCCCTCGGATATGGTGGCCGGCGCTTTGGGGGCTTGCATGCTGACAGTCATGGGTATTGTTGCGAAGCGCAATGGAATCAATATGGCGGGCGCGCGCGCGACAGTCGTGAAAGAGATGATTCAGGAGCCCGTACGCCGTATTGGAAAATTACCTATTGTGATCACTTTGCCCATTGCGCTGAATTCCAAAGAACGCTTGATGCTGGAAACTACGGCAAAGACATGTCCTGTGCATAAAAGCCTTCATCCTGATATTGTTTCTCCTGTAGAATTTATTTACGCGTAAGATACGTTCCCTATATAACTTAAGAATCTAACTTCCTGTCCAAGTTCTGTCATTCTGAGCGATAGCGAAGAATCATCCCAGGCGAGATTCTTCGGGCTTTGCCCTCAGAATGACAAGTGGTCTTCCTGTTGACACGCTTTGCGTGGGGGAGTATTATTAAAGAGTACTGAAACTGTACTATATGGAATTGAGGCTATGAGAATAACGCGATTGACGGATTATGGAGTGGTGTTGCTGACCTATTTCGCGCGCGAGGCGACAGGGGTCATGCACAATGCCCGCGATCTGGCATTGATGGCGCATTTGCCGCTGCCGACCGTTAGCAAAGTTTTGAAAGTGTTGGCGCGGAATGGTTTTTTGATTGCGCATCGCGGTGCAAAAGGAGGTTACAGCCTTGCAAAGCGACCGCAGGAAATCACGGTCGCGCAGGTTGTGGACGCGGTGGAGGGCCACCTGGCCATCACCAAATGCAGCGACGACGTGACGGGAAATTGCGAGCTGCTCACGTTGTGCCCCGTGCAGAATAATTGGCAGCGAATCACGGTGGCTGTGCAGAAGGCGATGGAGAGTATTACGCTCGCGGATATGTGCCAGCCGTTGCGCTTGGATTTTGCGGTGCGTGGCAATGTGCAGACTTTGGGGCGTTCTACCACCGCGTGAGCGAAAAGAAGGAAGACATAAAATGGCTTCAAAAGAAACTATCTCGGATTTAACAAGTCAGCAGTACAAATACGGCTTCGTGACGGATATCGAGGCGGATAGCCTTCCTCGCGGATTGAGTGAAGACGTCGTACGCGCAATATCGGCCAAAAAAAATGAGCCGTCTTTCATGCTGGAATGGCGCCTCAAAGCTTTCCGGCACTGGCTCACAATGACGGAGCCTGTCTGGGCCAACGTGCATTATCCCAAAATCAATTATCAAGACATGGTGTATTACTCCGCGCCAAAAAAGAAGCTGGCAAGCATGGACGAAGTGGATCCCAAGCTTTTGGAAACCTACGCGAAATTGGGCATACCGCTCAGTGAACAGAAAGTGTTGGCGGGCGTTGCCGTAGACGCGGTGTTTGATAGCGTCTCGGTGGCCACGACGTTCAAGGCCAAGCTAGGGGAATTGGGAATTATTTTCGGCTCTTTCTCCGAGGCCGTGCAACATCATCCGGAGCTCGTGCGGAAATGGCTCGGATCCGTCGTGCCGCATACAGACAATTTTTTTGCCGCGCTGAATGCCGCGGTTTTTAGCGATGGCTCATTTTGCTATATCCCCAAAGGCGTGCGCTGCCCGATGGAGCTGTCCACGTACTTTCGCATCAATGCGGCCGACACAGGCCAATTCGAGCGCACACTGATCATCGCCGAGGAAGGCGCCTACGTGAGTTATCTGGAAGGTTGCTTACCAGCTTGGTAAGAAGTTAGCTGCGGGGATGTGGTCAAGCCTATACGCGAGATTTCGTTGCAGGATGAAGTGTTGAACGGAGATGGACAGAAGGCAAACGTGGCAAAAATCATGCGTCGCGCATACCATGGGGACCTTGTAGAAATCACGCCTCTAAGTACTGGCAATCGTTTTCATCTAACGACTGAGCATCCTGTGATGGCGATTCAGCGGGAGAAGGTTCGTAGTTCACTTCGTAAGGAAGGTCGTTGGCCCGATGTTGACCCGAAACGTCTCAAAGACGCTGCCCCCGCATATATTCCTGCTGGCGATCTTACCGAAGGTGATTTGATTGTGTTTCCTATCAACAAGATAGAACGGGATGATACAAGCCTTAGCGATGATTTTCTCGCTCTTCTCGGGTATTACGTGGCTGAAGGCTGTGCAACGAAATTCAACGGCTGTGATGCCGTGGAGATTTCTCTTGGCGATCATGAAAAAGAGAATATTGAGGAAGTATGCGGGCTCATTGAAAAAGTCACGGGTAAGCGACCTTCGCGTTCGCATGACAGAAAGACACACGGAATGTACATGGTCGTTTATTCCCGTGAACTCTCTGCGAAAATGGTGGAGCACGGTGGCAAATACGCGTTGCAGAAACGTTTCAGTAAAACCGTTATGGATCTTCCGCCTGCTCGCCAAAAGCTTGCTTTGGATACGTATTACAAAGGCGACGGCAGCGTGAGTCAAGAAGGACGCTTGACACGTGTACGGGCAGCGACTATCTCACGGCAGTTGGCGTTTCAATTGCAAGAGCTTCTCTCTCGGCAGGGAATTTACGCCTGCATCAACACCACTGAGGCCTTCGATGAAACGATGAAAGATGGAAAAGTTATCAAGCACAAGAAGAGATACATGATTTGCTATGCCAAGAACACGCGCAGCAAAAAGGCAAAGCTGCGGGACGGATACTTTCTTGTGCCGGTGCATCACATTAGGCGACAGCCCTATCAGGGTTTTGTGTACAACTTCGAAACTGCCGCTGAGCCGCACTCCTATTTGGTTAAAGGTTTCGCGGTGCACAATTGTACAGCCCCAATGCGCGACGAGAATCAACTGCACGCGGCTGTCGTGGAGTTGGTGGCTTTGGACAATGCCGAGATCAAGTATTCTACGGTGCAGAATTGGTATCCGGGGGACAAGGATGGCAAAGGCGGCATCTACAATTTTGTGACCAAGCGCGGGAAATGTCAGGGCAAGAACTCCAAGATTTCCTGGACACAGGTGGAGACGGGCTCGGCGATCACGTGGAAATATCCCAGTTGTATTTTGCTGGGGGACAATTCGACCGGGGAGTTTTACTCGGTGGCCGTCACGAACAATTATCAGCAGGCCGACACGGGCACGAAGATGATTCATATCGGCAAAGATACTAAAAGCACGATTGTCTCTAAGGGAATTTCTGCGGGTCATGGGCAGAACACGTATCGCGGGCTGGTCAAGATTCTGAAAGCAGCGGTTGGCGCGCGCAATTATTCGCAATGCGATTCGCTGTTGCTCGGCGATCGCTGTGGAGCGCATACGTTCCCGTACGTGGAGGTGAATAATTCCACCGCGCGGCTGGAGCATGAGGCGTCCACGTCGAAAATCGGAGAGGATCAGCTTTTTTACTGCCGGCAGCGTGGTTTGTCCCAGGAGGATGCGGTGAATTTAATCGTGAATGGCTTTTGCAAAGAGGTGTTCCGACATTTGCCGATGGAGTTCGCAGTGGAGGCACAAAAGCTATTGGGCGTAAGTTTAGAGGGGAGTGTGGGGTAAACTATGTTAATTATTCGTAATTTATGTGCAAAAGTGGGGGATAATGAAATTCTCCGGGGCATCAATTTGACCGTAAATGCGGGTGAAGTGCACGCGATCATGGGGCCGAACGGGTCGGGTAAAAGCACGTTGGCGCAAATCCTGGCCGGGCGCGAAACATTTGCGGTGACGCAGGGGACAGTGACCTACGAAGGTAAGGACTTGCTCGCGATGAGTGCTGAGCAGCGTGCGCGCGAAGGGATTTTTCTGGGTTTTCAATATCCTGTCGAGATACCGGGTGTGAGCACCACGTACTTTTTGAAGGCGGCCTTAAACGCGGTGCGCAAACATCGGGGGCAGGACGCTCTGGACGCGGTGGAATTTCTTGCGCTGATCAAGGAGAAAATGAAATTGGTGGAAATGGACGAGACGCTGATGAACCGGTCTCTCAACGAGGGATTTTCGGGGGGCGAGAAAAAACGCAACGAGATTTTGCAAATGGCCGTTTTGGATCCTAAGCTGGCTGTGCTGGACGAAACGGATTCGGGTCTGGATATTGATGCGCTGAGAATTGTTGCGGGAGGGATCAACAAGCTGCATCGCAAAGACAACGCGACTATCCTGGTGACGCATTATCAGCGATTGCTCGATTACGTGGTGCCGGATGTAGTCCACGTGCTCGTGGATGGCCGCATTGTCAAGTCGGGTGGCAAAGAATTGGCATTGGAGTTGGAGCAGAGCGGCTATGTTGGAGTGCAGGCAGGGAAATGATAATGGCTTTGGACGAAAAAATCGGATTGTATCGCGATTGCTTTGACGCGTTCCTGTGTGCCAGGGAAGGCAAGGATCCCGCTTGGCTTAAAGAGATTCGCGAAGCCGCGATGCGGCGTTTTCAAGAGCTCGGGCTGCCGACCGTAGCGCAGGAGGAATGGCGCTACACGAACGTTGCTGCTTTGCGAAAAACCAATTTTGAATTGCCGGCTGTAATTGCGAGCGGTAGCACCGATGCCAATCTTTTACTCGGATTGCCGCTGGAGAAAGAGGCCGTTCATCGGCTCGTTTTTGTGGATGGACTCTATGCGCCAGGGTTGTCGGACGTACAGGGTTTGCCGCAAGGCGCTCAGATTGGTAATCTGGCCGGCGACTGGGGGAAATATTTGAAGAAGAACACCGACAACGAGCAAAGCGCTTTTGCTGCGTTGAATACTGCTTTCATGCAGGACGGCGCCTATGTTTATTTGCCCAAAGGCTGCGTGATGACCAAGGCCGTGCATTTAGTATTCGTGACCACCGCGTCGTCGCGGCCCATCATGACGCATCCGAGAAACCTGATCGTGGCCGAAGAAAACAGCCAGGCGACCATCGTGGAAACCTACGTCGGTAGCGGAGATAATCTTTATTTTACCAATACCGTGATGCAACTCATCGCGCGGGACAACGCGCGCATAGAGCATTGCAAGTTGACGCGCGAGGGCGAAGGCGCTTATCACGTGGCTGCGTTTGAAATCATTCAAGGCCGCTCTAGCCATGTGACCGCGCATTCCGTTGCGCTCGGAGGTAAACTGTTGCGCAACGACGTTCGAGCCATACTGGGAGCGGAAGGCGGAGACTTGACATTGAACGGTCTGGCCATGGCCGATGGCTCAGAGCACATGGACAATCACACGGTTATTGATCATCAAAAACCCCATTGCAACAGCCGCGAATTGTATCTGGGGCTTTGGGATGGAAAATCCCATGGCGTGTTCGACGGGAAAATATTCGTGCGTCAGGACGCGCAAAAAACCAACGCGCGGCAGAGCAATAAAAATCTCATTTTGTCCGATGAGGCTCTGGCCAATACCAAACCCCAATTAGAAATTTATGCCGACGACGTGAAATGCAATCATGGGGCCACGATAGGCAGATTGCAGGAGGAGGCGTTGTTTTATTTGCGATCGCGCGGAATTGGGCAGGAAGAGGCGCGCGCGATGATGACGCATGCGTTCGCCAACGAAGTCGTGGAGAAAATCATGCCCGCGGCGTTGCGCCCCTGGATTTGGGCCGCATGAACGTGGCAACCGAAGAGCCGCAAATCTTGGACGTAAAAAAAATCCGTGAGGATTTTCCTATACTCATGCAGAAAATTCACGGCAAGCCGCTTGTCTATTTGGACAATGCCGCGACAGCGCAAAAACCGCTGCAAGTCATCGACACGATTCGGCGTTTTTTTACCACCGATTACTCCAATATCCATCGCGGCGTGCATTTGCTCAGCGACAAGTCCACGAGGGCTTACGAAGAGGCTCGGGCGAAGGTGCAGAGATTTCTGAATGCTGCTGATTCCAGCGAAATTATTTTTGTGCGAGGCACCACCGAGGCTATCAATTTGGTCGCTTCAAGCTACGGCAAGGCCAACATCGCCGCCGGCGATGAAATTGTGATCTCCACGATGGAGCATCATTCCAATATCGTTCCATGGCAAATGATATGCCAGGAAAAAGGCGCTGTCTTGCGCGTGATCCCGATCAACGATTGCGGAGAAATCATGTACGATGAATACGAAAAACTTTTAAATCCTAAAACGAAACTCGTGGCGATCGTGCATGTGTCCAACGCGCTAGGTACCGTGAATCCTGTAGCGCGCATGATACAAACTGCGCATGCGCGCTCTATACCCGTACTCGTGGATGGCGCGCAGTCTGCCCCGCATCAGAAAGTGGATGTACGCGCGCTGGGTTGCGATTTTTACGCTTTTTCCGGACACAAGCTGTACGGCCCGACGGGTATCGGCGTGTTGTACGGGAAGGCCGCATGGTTGGAAGCCATGCCCCCGTATCAAGGCGGCGGTGACATGATCAGCAACGTCACGTTCGAAAAAACGACGTACAACGCGATCCCGTATAAATTCGAAGCCGGCACCCCTAATATCGCGGGCGCCGTGGGGTTGGGCGCCGCGATAGACTATGTCAACGGCATTGGGTTGGAGCGCATTGCGCTGCATGAAGCGGATTTGCTCGCGTACGCGACAAAGATCGTGGGCGCGAATCCGCGCGTGCGATGGATAGGCACCGCGAAGGAAAAAGCTGGCATTCTTTCTTTTGTGCTGGATGGCGTGCACCCGCACGACGTGGGGACCATATTGGATCAGGAGGGTATCGCGATTCGCACCGGCCATCATTGCGCGCAACCCGTGATGAAACGTTTTGGAGTGCCCGCAACGGCGCGCGCATCGCTGGCTTTGTACAACACTAGAGAAGAGATAGACGCGTTGGCGTCGGGGATAAAAAAAGTGGGGGAGATATTCGGATGAGCGAAGAACTGAGAAATCTATATCAAGAAATGATTCTAGATCACAACAAGAGCCCGCGTAATTTTCGCGTGCCGCTTCAATACAATCGCAAGGCAGAAGGTTTCAATCCATTGTGCGGTGATAGCATCACTTTGTACCTGGAGATGGAAGGCGACATCATCAAGGACATGGGTTTTCAAGGTACAGGCTGCGCGATATCGCGGGCATCGAGTTCGATGATGACCGATAATCTAAAGGGAAAAAACCGTATCGAGGCACTACAGTTTTTCGACAAGTTCCACGCGATGATCACGGCGGACCCTCAAGCCACTCTGGACTTGCAAGGCATGGGAAAATTGGAAGTTTTTTCGGGCGTGCGCGAGTTTCCCGCGCGCGTGAAATGTGCGACGCTGGCCTGGCACACGTTCAAGGCGGCTTTGGATGGCAAAGATCAGGTTGTTTCTACCGAGACCGAAAAACCCAAAGAAGTCAGCGTGGACATGGGCTCGATAGAAGAAAAAGTGATCGCGGCCATTCGCAAAGTGTATGACCCTGAAATTCCTGTCAATATTTACGATTTGGGTTTAATTTATGGCGTGCATTTAGATCCTACCGGCGCGGCGCTGATCAAGATGACGCTGACCTCTCCGCATTGTCCTGCGGCCGCATCGTTGCCGATAGACGTGCAGAACAGGGTGAGGGCCGTGGAAGGCGTGACGACCGCGAAGGTGGACGTGGTGTGGGACCCGCCTTGGAATCCGAACAAGATGACCGAAGCGGCGAAGCTGGAATTGGGGATGATGTAGATTCACATAACCTAGGGGGCAACTATGGCATTGCAAGACTTGTTTAGCAATATTCATCTGTTGGTTCGATGGCTGCACGTGGTGGCCGGTATTACGTGGATCGGCATGCTATATTTTTTCAATTTCGTGAACGTACCTTTGCAGGGAGCGCTGGACGATGCGACCAAGAAGGCCGTCAATCCTCAAATGATGCCGCGCGCGCTGTGGTGGTTTCGTTGGGGTGCGATGGTTACTTTTCTCGCGGGTCTGGTGCTCTACACGATGATTTACATGTATACGCCGGGCGTCGGTTTCGGTCCAACCTCCATGCTGCTAGATGGCGGACATATGACCGCTCGTTCTACCTGGATTCACTTGGGCATGTTTTTCGGCACGCTCATGTGGTTCAACGTGTGGTTCATCATATGGCCTACGCAGCGCAAAATTCTTGGCGGCAAAGCCAAGGCGGAGGAACTCCCGGCCTTGCGCAAGAAGGCTCTGATGTTCTCGCGTATGAATTCGTATATGTCCGGGCCGATGTTGTTCGGCATGTTGGCGCCTTCGCATTATGGCGCGTCGAATGCATTGACGTTGGCTGTGGCGGTTATTCTCGGATCCGTGGCGATTTGGTGGGCTATCAAGGCTGCGCCATCCGTCGGTAAAACCGTTTAAGTCCATAAAGCATTACCGAGCCTCCCCTGGTATAATCCCGGGGAGGCTTTTTTTACTTATGCAAAAATCCCCTTATATATCCGCTCAGGATGTTGCGAAAATCATCAAGTTTGAGTGCTCCAATCCGCCCGAGATTTTAGGCCCTAAATTAGTGGGCGAGGGTTTCGGGCGAGGGCTGGTCCTGCATGCCTATTTGCCGCGTGCCAAGCAGGCGTGGGTGAGTTTGTCCGGGGCCAAGAAAATCCCTCGGGTCGAGATGACCCTTTTGCATCCGCAGGGTTTTTTTGAATTATTTTTCCCCGGCGTGGAGGAAAAACCACCGTATCGCCTGGAGTTTTGCGATGAGTCCGGCTACATGCAATCGCAGGAGGACCCGTATGCGTTCTCGCCGGAATTGACGGACTTTGATCTCTATCTGATGGGAGAGGGCACGCATTTCCGAAGCTACGAGAAAATGGGCGCGCGTTTGTGGCAGCGGGACGGCGTGGCAGGAGTGCATTTCAGCGTCTGGGCGCCCAATGCGATGGCGGTTTGCGTGGTCGGCAATTTCAATCATTGGGTGGAAGGGCATCATCCGATGACGCAGCGTGGAAGCTCGGGTGTCTGGGAGATATTCGTTCCGGGATTGAAAGAAGGGGAAGTATATAAATTTGGGGTAAAGGCCCGCGCGGATAAGAAAGTGTGCTTCAAGACGGACCCTTACGCGGTGGCCGCGGAACTTCGACCTCGAACCGCGTCCGTGGTCGCCAATTTAGAGAAGCATGCCTGGAAGGACAAAAATTGGATGGAGGCCAGGACCCGCACCGATTGGCTCGCCCGGCCGGTAAGCATTTATGAAGTGCATCTGGGTTCCTGGAGAAAGCATCCCTGCGACCCCAATAAACCCGGCGAAACGGGATTTCTTTCGTATCGCGAGCTCTCGGAGCAGCTCATCCCCTACGCTAAGGAGATGGGCTACACGCATTTGGAATTGCTCCCTATCATGGAGCATCCGCTGGATGCGTCGTGGGGCTATCAGGTCGTCAACTACTACGCGCCTTCAAGCCGCTACGGCAGCCCCGAAGATCTGATGCGTTTCGTGGACGCTTGCCATCAAAACGGGCTCGGCGTTTTGTTGGATTGGGTGCCCGCGCATTTTCCCAAAGACGAGCATGGCCTCGCGCTGTTCGATGGCACGCATTTGTATTCGCATTTGGACAGCCGCCGGCGCGATCATCCCGAATGGGGAACGGAAATTTTTAATTACGGCCGCAACGAAGTGCGAAATTTCCTCATTTCCAACGCGCTGTTTTGGTTGGATAAATACCATGTGGACGGCCTGCGCGTGGATGCGGTGGCCTCGATGCTTTATCTGGATTATTCGCGTAAGCCCGGCGAGTGGACGCCCAACGCCTACGGCGGGCGCGAGAATCTCGAGGCCGTGGATTTTTTGAAGAAATTCAACGAGGTCGTGCACGCGCAATTTCCGGGTGTGCTGACCATCGCGGAGGAATCCACGAGTTGGCCCGGCGTTTCAAGGCCCACGTATTTGGGTGGATTGGGATTCAGCTTGAAATGGGATTTGGGATGGATGCACGATTATTTGAAATATTTCCAGCGGGACCCCGTGCATCGCAAATACCATCACAATCTTTTGACGTTCCGATTTTTGTACGCGTTCATGGAAAATTTTGTGCTGCCGATTTCGCACGACGAGGTCGTGCACGGCAAGGGGTCCATGCTTGCAAAAATGCCCGGCGACGGGTGGCAGAAATTCGCGAATTTGAGACTTTTCTACGGCATGATGTTCGCGCAGCCGGGCAAAAAAGTCCTTTTTATGACCAACGATATCGCGCAGGGAGCCGAGTGGAATGTTGCCCAATCCATGGACTGGCATTTGCTGGAGTATGGGCAGCATCGAGGCGTGAACAAATACATACGCGACTTGAATCACATGCTCCAATCGCATCCGGCCCTTTTTGAAGTCGATTTTGGCCAGGAAGGATTCGAGTGGGTGGACTGCCAGGATACGGATGCCTCGGTGGTGAGTTTTCTGCGCAAGTCGCATGGACAAGCCCAACAGATGTTGATTGTCTGCAGCATGACGCCCGTGCCGCGTTTCGGGTACCGCGTGGGCGTCGTCGCGGGCGGATATTATAAAGAAGTCCTCAACAGCGATGCGGGCGAGTACGGCGGGAGCGGCGTTGGAAACCTTGGCGGTGTATCCGCGGATCAGTTACCCTGGCATGGTCGTTCGTTCTCACTCGCGATTACGCTGCCGCCGTTGGGAATGCTTGTGTTTTTAGTGCCGAAGTCTTAAGGATATTACCTATGGGTGTAATCCCTCCTGTTTCACTATCCCTCTGATTACAGTCTTGACATAGTGTATCTAAAAGGATACACTTCTCTCTTATGGAATCTTTGCCTAGAACTGTTCACGAATACGTAACGTCCTCGGGTAGAAACCCGTTTCGGTCTTGGCTTGATTCCTTGAAAGATAGTAAGACCCAACAGATAATCGATGCCAGAGTTGCCAATGTGCGGCGTGGTACCTTGGGTGATTGCAGATTCGTTGGGTGCGGTGTTACAGAGTTAAAAATATCTTACGGCCCCGGGATACCGAATTTATTACGGTCATCTTGCTATGCGGAGGTAGCAAAAAGAATCAAAATGCCGATACAAAGAGAGCACACGAATATTGGGAAGACTACAGGAGACGACCATGAATAGAAAAAAGAAGAGTATTTCCTACGAAGAAGGATTGATGGAAAGACTGAAAAATCCTGAGTATGCGGCCGGATATCTGGAAACGTGTATGAACGATAAAGAGGGAAATGCAGAGGATCTATTTCTTATTGCCTTGCGTGATGTCGCGAAGGCATTCGGTTTCGCGCATATTGCAAAAAAGGCACATTTGGGTCGAGAAAGCCTTTATAAAGCTCTTTGCAAGGAAGGTGACCCAAGACTTTCCACGTTGACTTCGGTGCTCGATGTTGTGGGTCTGAAACTATCTGTTCAACTGAAAAAGGCTTCCTGAGAAGTTTAGGTCCCTAAGCTCCTTTCGATGTTTCTCTTTTGTAGAGAACCCCGTCCTCTCTAGTCGTATCTTGGCCCCGGGCAGCTTCGTCCACTTCGTCTATCGCGTCCACAACGATGGCGAAATATCGATTGAGGGGGCAATTGGCGCTCCGTTCAAAAGGGCACATAGCGTGGTCCCGATTGGGACAATGTCCGCACACGTCCGTGCGAAGCGCTTTGACATAATTTTTCATTATGTTTCCCTCGACGGAATGAACGACGTCCACAATTTGTGGGAGAAATTGCTCGATGGGACAGACATTGGGTGAAGAAAGGCCACAGGTGCCCTCGGCCGTTCGCTCGAGGCAGAACGCGCATACTTTTCCGCGAATGGAGGATAAATATCGTTGAGCTAGGTTTATCATAGCACCCACCTCCCCCTGTTGGATCAAGTATGGAACGATGCCGTGCAGATGCACTATGATTCTCGTCACAAAAAATGATGATCTACAATTTATAATTTGTAACAGCCTTTGCAAAAGCATTGGCAGGCAAAAAAACGGCTTGCCAACCCGCCTGAACATATGTATATTGTACATATGAATGATCTGCGGTTCGAGTGGGATGAGGCCAAAAATAGGGAGAACAGGCGCAAGCATGGCTTGCCGTTTGAAGAGGCGCAGACTGTATTTCTCGACGAGAACGCAATGCGGTTTTTCGACCCCGACCACTCCCAGGATGAAGACCCATTTACCATGCTTGGCAGGAGCTTCAGGCTCCGCATTCTCGTTGTATGCCATTGCTTTAGAAGTAATGAAGAAGTGATTCGAATCCTGTCGGCGAGGAAAGCGAATAAACGCGAAAGGGCAAGCTACTCCGTTCGTTGAGAAGACAAAGAAAGGATAGGAGGTGACATCATGAGGGCGAACTACGATTTCTCGAAGATGAAAAGCGAAAGGAACCCCTACATCTCTGGGCTGAAACAGCCCATCACCATTCGGCTGGACAAAGGTACTGTAACCTATTTCAAGGCGCTCGCCGTAGATCTCGGTATGCCGTATCAGAACCTCATCAATCTTTATCTCAGGGAATGCGCACTCCATCGCAAACGGCTTGAGCTAAAGTGGGTGGCATAGACAGGTGTGTGTCCCTCGAATTACCCATATAGATGCAATTATGGGTCCAGGTGTATGTCCCTCGATTGTGTCGCTCAAATTATCAAAACCACTGGCGCGCAAAAGCATTAGCGTTTAGGATAAAAGGCTATGACGAACTTGGATAGCTATCGCGCTCGTGGGTCCTTGAAGGTTGGAGGGAATTCCTACGAGATATTTCGTTTGGCGGCGGCGGGGTCTGTCGCGGATCTCGCGCGGCTGCCATTTTCTCTAAAAATCCTTTTAGAAAATTTGCTGCGCAATGAAGATGGCAAGACAGTTAAAAAAGTCGACATCGAGGCAGTGTTGCGCTGGGATCCCAAGGCGATTCCGGATAAGGAGATTGCGTTCCGGCCTGCGCGGGTTCTCCTGCAAGATTTCACGGGTGTGCCGGCTGTCGTTGATTTGGCGGCTATGCGCGAGGCCATACAAAAGTTGGGTGGGGATCCCAAGCGCATCAATCCTTTGCAGCCCGCGGATCTTGTTATCGATCATTCCGTGCAAGTGGACGCGTTCGGAAGCGCGGGGGCTTTCCGTCACAACGCCGAGCTCGAATTCGCGCGCAACAAAGAGCGCTATGTCTTTTTGAAATGGGGCCAGAAGGCGTTCGCAAATTTTCGTGTTGTCCCTCCGGACACGGGCATCGTGCATCAAGTGAATTTGGAATATCTCGCGCGCGGTGTTTTTACGGCCACCGTGAACGGGCAAGTTCAGGCGTATCCCGATTCGCTGGTGGGGACTGATTCGCACACGACAATGATCAACGGGCTTGGCGTTTTGGGGTGGGGCGTGGGTGGTATTGAGGCCGAGGCCGTGATGCTGGGGCAGCCGATTAGCATGCTGTTGCCGCAAGTTGTGGGGTGCAAACTTTTTGGGACATTGACCGAAGGCATCACCGCGACGGATCTCGTACTCACCGTGACGCAAAAGCTGCGAGCGAAAGGCGTGGTGGATAAGTTCGTCGAGTTTTATGGGCCGGGTTTGGAATGCTTGAGTTTGGCCGATCGCGCGACGCTGGCGAACATGGCGCCCGAATACGGGGCGACGATGGGATTTTTTCCCGTGGACGAGGAAACACTGCGCTACATGCGGCTCACGGGCCGCGAGGAATCTCTGATCGCGCTGGTCGAGGCCTACACCAAGGAACAGGGGCTTTTCCGGACAGAACAAACGCCCGATCCCGTTTTTTCGGACACTCTCGAAGTCGATTTGTCCCACGTGGAGCCAAGCCTCGCTGGTCCCAAGCGCCCGCAAGATCGGGTTGCGTTGACATCCGTGAAAGCGGATTTTGCAAAAGCTTTGCCCTCGTTGCAGGGTAACAAAACAGGGCCTTCCGGAAAAGTTGCGGTCGAAGAGGGTGGTCAGCGATTTGAACTCGGAAATGGCTCTGTCGTGATTGCCGCTATCACCAGTTGCACGAACACGTCCAATCCTGCCGTGATGATAGCCGCGGGGCTTCTGGCCAAAAAGGCCGTCGAGCGCGGACTGCGTTCGAAACCCTGGGTCAAGACCTCGCTCGCGCCGGGTTCCAAGGTTGTGATGGATTATCTCGCGAAGACGGGGTTGCAAGAATATTTGGAAAAATTAAATTTTCATTTGGTCGGATATGGGTGCACGACTTGCATCGGTAATTCTGGTCCATTGCCCGAGAAAATTAGCGAAGCGATCAAGAAGAATGCGTTGGTAGCGGCGGCTGTAATATCGGGAAATCGTAATTTCGAAGGACGCGTCAATCCTCTCGTGAAGGCCAATTATCTAGCTTCGCCGCCATTGGTTGTCGCGTACGCGCTGGCTGGAAGTATGGACGTTGATTTAGCGCGAGATCCTATCGGCACGGACAGTAAAGGCAACGCCGTTTTGTTGAAGGACATATGGCCGTCGTCGCGAGAAGTACAGGACGCCATGAAGCAGGTGGACGCCGCAATGTTTTCGCGGCAATACGCCGACGTGTTTAGCGGGGATGCCTTGTGGCAGACTTTGTCGGTTCCTGTCGGCGAGACATTCGCGTGGGATCCGGCCTCCACCTATGTAAAAAATCCGCCTTTCTTCGACGGCTTGCCACGGCATCCCCATCCGGTCGAGGACATTCATGCGGCTCGTGTGCTGGCATCTCTAGGTGACTCTGTAACCACCGATCATATTTCGCCGGCCGGTTCCATCGGCGCGAATACACCCGCAGGCCTCTATTTGATTGCTCTAGGGGTGAAGCCAGAGGATTTCAATTCGTACGGCGCGCGGCGCGGAAATCACGAGGTGATGATGCGCGGGACTTTCGCGAATATACGGCTGAAGAATTTTCTGGCGCCTGGCACAGAAGGCGGATGGACAAGACATTTTTCCGACGGAGAACAAACGAGTATTTACGATGCCGCGATGCGCTATCAACAGGAGGGCGTCCCCTTAGTCATTCTGGCCGGCAAGGAATACGGCACGGGTTCCTCGCGCGATTGGGCGGCCAAGGGGACAAAATTGTTGGGCGTGCGCGCGGTGATCGCCGAGAGCTTCGAGCGCATTCATCGCAGTAATTTGATCGGCATGGGCATGATGCCACTGGTATTTGAACAGGGAGACAGCAGCAAAAGCCTGGGTCTTACAGGCCAGGAAAGTTATACCATCGAAGGGATTGCAAAGGATCTTACCCCCGGTAAAAAACTGACCGTGGTTGCGCAGGACGCGGGAAAGACAAAAACATTCACCGTGCGCTCGCGCATAGATACGCCGCAAGAACTTGGATATTACCAGCACGGTGGCATTTTGCCGTTCGTGCTCAGACAGTTACTATCATCACGAGTGTAGCGAAGTGACCTCGAAGCGCAACCAGATTGCTTCGCTACGCTCGCAATGACAATTTAAGGAGAACGCATAGTCATGAAACTCAATAAACGCAGCGCTGTGATCACCGAAGGCCCATCGCGCGCACCTGCTAGGGCCATGCTCAAGGCGATGGGGCTGACCGACGAGGACATAGCCAAACCCATGATCGGGGTCGCCAACACCTGGATAGAAACGATGCCATGCAATTTTCACCTGCGGCGCCTGTCTGAAAAAGTAAAGCAAGGCATTCGCGCGGCCGGCGGCACGCCGATTGAATTCAACACGATAGCGATTTCGGATGGGATTACCATGGGCACCGAGGGTATGCGTATGTCGCTGGTCAGTCGCGAAGTGGTCGCCGACTCTATAGAATTGGTCGCGCGCGGGCATATGTTCGACGCGCTGGTCGCGATTTCCGGATGCGACAAGACCATTCCCGGTACGGTCATGGCGTTGTGCCGCGTGGATGCGCCCGCGCTGATGATTTACGGCGGCTCGATCGCGGCTGGCAGCTACGGCGATTGCGACGTGACGATTCAGGATGTGTTCGAGGGCGTTGGAAAATATTCTTCTCATAAAATCAACGAGCAGCAATTGCATGATTTGGAGGATGCCGCGTGCCCGGGATCGGGAGCTTGTGGCGGGCAGTTCACGGCCAACACGATGTCCACGGCCTTTGAGGTGTTGGGCATTTCCCCGATGGATTTTAACAGTGTTCCCGCGATGGACCCGCGCAAGGATGAAGTCTGTTTTCAAGCCGGGCATGTCGTGATGAATTTATTGAAGAACGATATTCGGCCGAGCGCGATTGTCACGCGCAAGAGCATCGAGAACGCGATTGCAGCCGTTGCAATGACAGGCGGTTCCACCAACGCGGTGCTGCATTTCCTCGCCATCGCGCATACGATGGGCATCAAGCTATCGATAGAAGATTTCGACAAAATTTCTTCGCGCACGCCGCTGTTGGGCGATCTCAAGCCCGGCGGGAAATACGTCGCGACCGATATGTATAAGGCCGGTGGTATTCGTTTGGTGGCCAAGAGATTGCTCGACGCGAAGCTGTTGCATGCCGATGCGCTGACCGTGACCGGTCGCACGATAGGGGCCGAAGCGAAGGAAGCCGTAGAAACGCCGGGCCAAAAAGTGTTGCGTCCTCTGGGCAATCCGTTGAAACCCTCGGGCGGCCTCGTGATCTTGAAAGGCAATCTTGCCCCCGAAGGATGCGTCTTGAAAGTAGCCGGAGAAAAGCGATTGAACTTCCGTGGGCCCGCACGCGTGTTCGAATCGGAAGAACAGGCTTTCGAGGCTGTCAAAAAGCGCAAAATCAAGGCCGGCGACGTGGTGGTCATTCGCTACGAAGGCCCCAAGGGTGGTCCCGGAATGCGCGAGATGCTCGGTGTGACGGCCGCTATAGTCGGGGAAGGGCTCGGAGATTCGGTTGCGCTGCTCACCGACGGACGCTTTTCGGGTGCCACGCACGGCTTGATGGCCGGGCATGTAGCGCCCGAGGCTGCGGATCGCGGGCCCATCGCGGCCTTGAAAGAGGGCGATACCATTGCGTTCGATATTCCCAAACGAAAACTCACCGTGGAAATTACGGCCGTCGAAATCAAGAAGCGCCTAGCGAAATGGAAAGCGCCCAAACCGCGCTACACCAGAGGCGTCATGGCCAAGTACGCTAAATTGGTCTCGAGTTCCGCGCGCGGAGCCGTCACGGATTGACCACGCGCTTTGCAGGGCTAATTTGGGGACATCATACTAAATACCTAATTGACCTCCGATGTCGCTAATTAGTGATTTAGTATGATGTCCCCTAATTACCCCTAATTATTCTACAGCGAAAATTCGGGAATTGTAGTTGACCCCGTCATAGCAGCCGTTGAAGGATGGGAATCAGGCTGAGGTTTTTGTCCTGCAATATCGGCCATCATGAAGGCCGCATACATGTACCAAGCCGAAACCAGTTCCTGTAGCCAGAACGTAGAATTCCAGAATCCGATGTCCGGATGTATCCTATCTACGGACGCGCCTGTTCCATACGGTGTTTTCTTCCAATTTTTTGCGTTTTCCACACCATCTTCAGGAAAATGGATTTTAGATGCCTCAAGAGAAAAAATTTCTTTTGGGATTGTCCTCCTCACCATAAAAGGGGCGTAGGGATAGCCCTTGGCAAGAAAAAAACCGATCTGTTTTGACAATCGTTGGAAGTTTACAACATCATGTGCGGGCACATCTCTATCCTTCCGTAATCCAGTAAACGCGCGATAACCCGTATCGAAACCCTCGACCAAAAACTCGGCAAGACCCTCTGGTTTTTTCCAGTATAATTCCTCTCTTTCTCGAAGATAACTTGCTACGACAAGTGTCCAACTCAGCACATACTCGGCAATGTAATTGGCCAGGAAGAATATCTCTTTGCTATACGCGCGATGATTTTTGTCGATGATGTGCAGGTCGGCAGCCGGGGAGTTTGGCGCATCTTTATCCACCAACGCGTCGAGCGGCCAAATCTCTTCATAATCGGTGAGGCCCAGGGCACCCAAATTTGTTTTTCCGACAGCTTCGGGCCATGCGTGCAGTCTGCCCAGACCGACATTGACACCTTCGTTTGGATTAAAAATATCCACCATGGGCAAATACCTTCCGTGATCCTCGCGTCGGTCAACGTTCAAGTTGTGGAAAAGGGCAACCGGAACCGTGTGTATAAGACCATGTCTTGCCAACGTGAAGAGATCGTGAATGTTGATTAACGCTGCTTCGCGAAAAGCCTTCGGCTCAAGATTTGCATCGTTCAATCGAGTAAAATAGTCAAGATCATCCACGGTGTAAGCGCTCACCATGTAATTCTCATCCACGGGCGAACCTGTCTTGTCCAACGCAGACTTAAGCTTTATTGGCAGATGACGTATGCGGACAATACGATTTCCAGCAAGAGGCATGCTTTGCGGATACTCACCCTTAAGACCCAGCGCTGTCTTGTATTTGTGTAAGTAGTCCATCATCCTGCTCTCGTAATCTAGTAAATTATCACCGTTTCTAGCCCATTCACTGCGAAACCTTAAGACAACGAGTTTTCCTTCGGGAGAACGGAACAGCAATTTTCGTGAATAGGCCCGGATAAAGGTGTGATTAGGAAGAATATCATTTACCCCATCCACGGTTGTCTGAACATAAGCATAGGTGTTTTGTATGCGAGGTGGCGGTTCAGGCAGAGATTTTAAGGTCACATGTTTTAAATTGGCCAGCAGAGTATGTGCAAAAGAACTGGCTTGGTTGCGAGCCGCACCCGCCCCACCCTCCCCTTGCTCTGCAAAGGAAATGAATGTTAGGCAAAATTCAGATCGAATAAGCGCCGCAAGTGACTTGGAAATGCTGACTTTCGCAAGAGTTGCTAGAGGCATCACCTCAAGAAGCCGTTTTCGATGTCCCACGTTTGGTACTGATAGCAACAAGGTTTTGTAGGTGGGAACCAAGCTTTCATCGTTAGCCATTGCGATAGACATAGCCCGAAGCCGCAGCCATTGATTCTTCGGAAATGCATTAAGCCTTTGAATCTTGGTTGAATATTCGGTGAATGTGGGGGCATCCATGGTGAAATCCGTTGAGTTAGAAAGCGCTGAATCAATGGCTCTTTCAAAATCAAGGCGCCTAATATCAAGAAAGGAAAGTGCCTCGAGAACCGAGAAAATTGTCCTGAGCTGATCTGAAGAAACTTTAAGACTTGAATTATTGCTAAAAGATAAAAAGACGGTTTTGGCCAGGTATAGTTCTTCTAAGACAAACTCATCATCCTGGGGCCATGCTTCTCGTTCCCGTAAGATCGAAAGAAGTGAATTTAATTGTTCAGGATTGACTTTGAGCGTACGGCCAGCAATCAATGCATTACCGATGGTGTAGGAGAGTGTGTCCTTTGCATGACCATAGGCTGGGTTGTCCATGGTTTGAAACAATATATTCAGCACCGCTTGTGAATGAATGTTTATCGGACGAAAAAAAGCCTTGAAGATAGAATTAGCAATGATACGCCGTTGATCGCGTTTTTTTGAAGATTTAAGCTTATCCAAAATGGCTTGAAGCTTTTGCTGCATTTCCGGAGGCAAGTGGACAGCGAAAATGGAGCGCGCGGCGAGGGCCTGAGGCTGAGGAGCCGCCCAGGTTGTTTGCGTGAAGAGAAAATGCACGGCAAACAACACAGAAATAACCCTATTAACTAAATCCATATTCAAGCAACCCCCACCCATTTGTCCCAGCAAATAACCAACGGGAGTATATCATTAAAAAGGTTAAAAGTCAAGTCATGCGCGATATAAAGTATCTAACAGCAGTATGTTGGAATTGTTTATCCAAACCTTGGATATTCCTGTTTCGAGTATAATTGGTAGTCGCACAAGATTTTGTATATAACAATAAGGATAGGATAACTTGCTTATGACGCCATTGTATTTTGCTTCCCGCACGAATTGGAATTTCAGTCCCAATGCGATTGCGCGAAAACTCGACCGCCTGCAGGAGGCCGGTGTGAGGTTTCTGGACTTGACCGAGTCCAACCCGACAGCCTGTGGGATAAATGTTTCAGCGGGTGTTCTTGCTCCTCTGGCTCATGCGCGCAATAGGCTGTATAAGCCGTCCGCCCTCGGGGACTTGAAGGCCCGCGAGGCGCTAGCAAAATATTTTCGGCGTCAGCGCGTGTATGTTTCACCCGAGAATATTGTTCTCACTGCGTCCACTAGCGAGGCCTATTCGTTTGCGATGCGGCTGTTGGTGAATCCAGGCGAGAACGTGCTTTTTCCCAGCCCCAGTTATCCGCTCTTAGATCATTTGGCCCAGCTCAACGACGTGGAAATGCGCCGGTACGTATTGCGCTACGAGGGTGCATGGGTTTTGGACTGGGACAGTCTGCGTCAGGCCGTCACATCGAA
The DNA here is from genome assembly GCA_964583365.1 of uncultured Actinomycetota bacterium. Taxonomy (GTDB): domain Bacteria; phylum Auribacterota; class Ancaeobacteria; order Ancaeobacterales; family CAZGMX01; genus CAZOWS01. The sequence continues at coordinate 7,314 of CAZOWS010000102.1, read as the reverse complement.
GACGCGGGCCCTAGTATTCGTGAATCCAAACAATCCAACCGGGTCGTTCTTGAAGCGCGAAGAAGCACAAGCGCTGAAAACATTTTGCAAGGAACACTCGCTGGCCCTGATTAGCGATGAAGTATTTGCAGATTACGCGTGGCGGCCGGACAAGAATCGTATCGTCACGCTAGCCGGAAAATCCGAGGTGCTTACGTTCGCGCTGGGCGGAGTTTCCAAAATGCTCGGTTTGCCGCAAATGAAATTATCCTGGATTTGCGTGGGTGGCCCTGCAGCGGCTAAAAATCATGCATTGCAGCGACTGGAGATGATCGGCGACACGTATTTGTCCGTAAATACGCCCGCGCAGAATGCGCTGCCGCAATGGATGGCGAAACGCGAGGCGATGCAAAAAAATATTTGTGATCGCATTGCAACCAATCGCCGGACATTGGAAAGCCTCGCCTGGAAGGAATCAGGCTGCGACCTCTTGCGCGCGGAAGGAGGCTGGTACGCGATACTGCGTCTTCCGGCCACGCGCAGCGAGGAGGAATGGGCGCTCGTGATTCTAGAAAAAGCGCATGTCCTCGTGCATCCCGGATATTTTTTCGATTTCGACCGGGAGGCCTACTTGGTGCTAAGCCTTTTGCCGGAATCGGCAAAGTTCAGGATCGCTTGTAAGAGAATGCTTTCAGTTATTAGCGATGGGTAGTAAAAAATAAGATAGTGATCCGACAGCTTGGCAAGCTGTCGGATCACATGGCAATGGACCGAGCTAGATCCTTCGCTGCGCTCAGGATGACAAGATATCACGATGACCTAATGAAAAAGACCGTCTTTTTAATAGATGCCTTGCCCTATGTTTTTCGCGCGTACTTTGCGCTGCCCGAGATTCGATCTCCTCGAGGTGCTAATATTAATGCGGTCTACGGGTTCGCTAGATTTTTAATCAAGTTGTTGGCCGAAGAGAAGCCGTCGCATGTCATGGTGGCTTTCGACGAGAGCTTGACCACCTCGTTCCGCAACGATTTTTATCCCGATTACAAAGCCAATCGCGTTCTGCCTCCGCCGGAATTGGAGGCGCAACTTAAGTATTGCCAACGCATGGCACAGGCGCTGGGATGCCGTGTCTTGGCCGATCATCGCTACGAAGCCGATGACTTGATTGCCACCGCGCGCCACAAATTATCAAAAGAAAATTGCGCGTTTGTGATTGTTTCCGGCGATAAGGATTTATTGCAATTGGTGGACGCGAGGACACGTTATTACAACGTGGCCAAACACAAGTGGCTGAATGAAAAAGCCGTGGAAGTTGAAATGGGATTGCGCCCCGATCAAATTCCCGATTTTTTAGGTTTGGCGGGGGACAGCGCGGATAATATTCCGGGCGTTTCTGGCGTGGGCAATAAAACGGCCGTTGCGTTGTTGAAGGAATTTCAGACGATGGAGAATTTGTATGCGAATCTTGATCGTGTGGGGCACATGAAACTGCGGGGTGCTGGGACGCTTGCTGGAAAGCTCAGAGAGGGTAAGAGAATGGCGCAACTGTCGACGCGGTTGGCGACGTTTAGCGTGGAGGCGCCTATGCGGGAGAGTTTGAAAACTTTGGCGTATAAGGGGTATGACAAAGGGCTTGCGATGCCTTTGATGGAGGAGCTTGGGTTTATTAAGATGATCGAGATTTCACGGAAATGCGGGGACACAATCCCCATTTGAAAAGCTAAATGGGGTTATGTCCCCGGATTTCCGAATTTTCGCAATCGCGTGAAAGGCTAGATGGGGTTATGTCTCTGGATTTCCGCATTTTTGAAATCGCTTATGGCTTTGGAAACATTTTTTGGGTTCTGGATGGGTGGGGAACAGCGGCCGGTCGAGCAGATAAAAAGGACCGGGTGGTTGAAGATTGGGTAGTTTTTCGCGATATCCGGATTTTCCTTGGGATCTTGCCAATCCAAAATTTTATACGGCGCATAATATTTCCATGCGCTTTCGTGCAATGCAATTGCTCTCGCGTCGGTTTTTGCGCCGATGACCAAGAGATGCAATGGCTCGTGCAAGAACTCTTCGGTTGCCAGGAGGTAATTGCCGAGGAATCTGCCTTGATCTTTTAGTCGCGCTTCATCGCTCAAATACATCAATATGTTTTTTGCCGCATCTCGGTATTTTGCCTTCCCCGTGTATCCGTGTAGTCGCAACAAAAACCGTGCGGCGAGCGCGTTTTCTTCGAATGGTTTTTGGCGGTCGGCAAAAAAGCCAACGGCTTTGGGATCAACGGAATGCGCGTAGAGTCCAAACCCATCGGGAGAAGCAAACTCTTGGAGCATGACATCGCCGGTCTCGACGGCCTTGTAGAGATAGCGCGCCTGCCCGCTGATCGCAAAACAATCCAGCAAGGCTTTCCCGAAAACAGCATTGTCCGCCAAATACAGCGTTTTATCCGCTGGGCCGGCAGCATGAAAAAATCCTCCGCCGGGTTTGCCATGCGTGCTTAGAATGTGATTCGCCGCGGTCAGAGCTTTTTGCCTTATGGCTTCATCTTCTGTTGCAGCAAAAGCCTCACAAAAAGCAGAAATGGCAAGACCGTTTTCGCGCGCATAGACATTTCTGTCCACGCTCGGCAATCCCCACGCGCGGCGTTCTTGGTCGGACAGGCAAAAGTAGTCGTTACCGTCCAAGGATTTTAAATCCGCGTCCTGGCTCGTAAAAAAATACCCATCCGGAGATGACAGAAAATTATCCAGGTAGGAAAGCATCATGCGCGTTAGGGACAGGAAGCGTTTGTCGCCGCTGGACCAATACGCTTGAGCATAATTGGACAGAGCGCCTGCCTGCACGGTCATGATTTTCTCAAAATGCGGCCTGCCCCACACGCCGCCATCCGAATATTGATACATGCCTCCCCAAACCGGGTCCAATAAAGGTCTTTGGGAGAGCAGGCTAGAGAACGCGCGCTTTGCCGAGACAGCATCTCGCGTTAAATAATATTTCCAAAACGCGTGTTCGACCGCATCGGCCACGGGGGCCTTTTGTCGCTTTCCCCAGCCGCCTAGTTTCGTATCGTAATAGCTAAGCAGCTCTTTCTCGGCCCAGGTGTTCATGGTTTCAATGGCACCCTCACCCCGGCCCTCTCCTTCTCGGAGGGAGAGGGAGTTACGAGAGCTGGAGATGGATAGAGATTTCTTTGCAGCAGATGTCTCTATTGTTTTCGGCGAGCCAGAACGATTTTTTAGAAGTTCATTTAAGATTTTCCCAAAGGCCTGCGGGTCCACGTAGGCGCCCACTTCACGCAGCGGATTGGCGTCGGGCGAAAAAAAGGCCGTGGCCGGCCAGCCTATGGAGCCATAGCGCGCGGCGATGTCGGGCCGGGCATCCACGTCCACTTTGATGGGAATAAAATATTTTTCGATGAGCGACACGATCGCGGGATCACGGTACGTGGTTTCTTCCATGACATGGCACCAATGACACCACGCAGCGCTGACGTCCAGCAGAATGAGTTTCTCGCTGGCTTTGGCTTCATCAAAGGTTTCCTGGGACCAGGATTTCCAAGCTACGGAGACAGCTTCTTCGGCTCGAACCGTGGCAAGGTTAGGTCCGAGTAGCAGAAGCAAAAAAAAACTTATAATTTGGAAGGGCCGGGGAAACATTTGCGCAGCCAATGATCCAGACTTACCTTGCCGGGCCCTGCGATGGCAAGCCAGACGAAAATCAACATGTACGCGACTTCCGAAAGCCCTACGAAATCACCCAAACTGTGCACTTGGCCCATCTGGGCCGTGGCGATGGCAATCACCATCACGAATGCCAGAGGAATGGATGCCAAGCGCGTGCATAATCCAACCATGATGAGTAAGCCGCCAAAGCATTCCGTGGAAGCCGCCATGATCGCGTTGATGTGGGGAAATGGAATCCCCAGCTTGGCGAAGAATTGGGTGGTGCTGTCTAAATGCAGCAGCTTTCCCTTCCCGGTGATATAAAACATATATCCGATGGAAAGCCGCGTCAAAAGAGGTGGTAGCCATTGCAGTCGCTCGGCCCAATCCAACAAGAGTTTAATTGTGCGATGAAGAAACATGGTTAAGCTCCTAGCTTTCCCGAAATGCGGGGACACGGGAATGCGGGGACACGTACCGAATTCAAAAGCGAATTCGTTACATGTCCCCGGATTCCCCGGATTTCACCGGTGCCCCCAGCCATTGCAATGCCACGCATTGCTGAAACCATGTCCGGGCCTTTTTTTCTAGCCGGTTGATTTGTTCCTTGTCCAGCAGCGGTAATATCGCATCGCAACCGTCCGCGAGGGATTTTCCACCTTGTATCTGAGTTAGGAGAAGGTAAAAGGCTTTGTCAATTTCTTTGTGATACACGATGAAATCGTGGCGGTACACTACCGTAAAATATTCACCCTTCGTGGGCACGGGTATGGTTTTCTTGGTCTTGCGACTAATCAATTTGTCTACTACCTCAAAGACAGGATAATCCAATTGCAGCAATGAGATATGCGGCTGCAATGCGAAAGTCAAAGAAGCCAGATCTACTCTTTCCTGCGCGCTCAACTTTTCGGGATCAAAAGGTGGCAACACGGGCCGATCAAATGCCTCGATTCTAGCCCATTCGTAGCGCAGCATATCCAAGACCAGGGCGCTGTCTTGCCCGTGATATTCCGATGAGATAAAACTTTCAAATTTATTCCCGAGGTCGCGCAACGTGAAGGAAGAAGAAGAACATTGAACCAGGTATTGTTCTGACCAGCGATGAAATGTCTCATGACCCCAAATTTCCGCGAGTCCCGGGAAATTATCATGCAGCATATTGAAGCAGCGGCTCCAATAATCATCGGCATAAATCTCCAGGCGCTCACGCGCAGTGAGTTGAGCATTGGGGGTCAAATAGTACACGGGGTCTGGAGTGATAGATGCTTGCTTGGACATCGGTGTGCGTATGGCCCCGCACATCCATTCCTGAAGTTCGGTCAGGTCCGAGACCTGAACAATTTTATGCGACGTTGGTGGCATGCAGCGCCTTCTGGTATTGCTTTGCCTTGAGAACCTCTTCGTACACTTCCTTGAAAGGAGGTATGTGGTCATCGCGTTCCAGCATCATGGAGACGTCGCCGACCAGCTCGCAGGCCTTCGCGTAGAGATCCCACACTTCGTCCCGCACGGTATGGTCATGCGTGTCCAAAATGTATTTGCCCATGTCGGAGTGCCCGGCAACGTGAATTTGCAGCACCCGTTTGGCTGGTATCCCCTTTAAATAGTCCATTGGATCGAAGCCGTGATTGCGGGCGGAGACATAGATGTTGTTCACGTCCAGCAAAATGCCGCAATCGGCCGTCTCGGCGACAAGGCTCAAAAACTCCCATTCTTCCATTTGCGAACTTTGAAAGCCCACGTAGCTGGACACATTCTCCAAAAGAAACGGTTTTCCAATAAAATCCTGCACAACACGAGCTTTTTCCGCAACTCGCCGCGCGGTGATTTCCGTGTAGGGCAGCGGCAGCAAGTCGTGCATGTTGTGCCCATTGTGGGTGCACCAGCAAAGATGATCTGAAAACCAGGGTGTTTTAGTTCTTTCCGAAAGGCGTTTCAGCTTTTTTAGATAGTCAAAATCGAGAGGGTCAGCGCTGCCGATGGAAAGCGCAACACCATGCTGGATGATCGGGTAATGCTCAAGAAATTGCTCCAAATAGAAAAGAGGTCTTCCTGCCTCCACCATGAAGTTTTCAGAGATAATTTCAAACCAGCCGACTTCCGGCTTGGTCTTTAGGATTTCCTTATAATGATTGATTCGAAGCCCCAATCCGATACCCAGATTAGGCACATCAAATACTTTGTTTTGCACTCGGGGGTGGGTATTCATGGAACTAAAGCAGTGAAAACACAAAGAGGCCAAACGCCGGCCTGAGCCGCACGCTTGGCCTCTAAGGTTAACTTAAATGTTACTTGCTACCATCTGTTGCACAACCACAAGTACCCTTGCAAACATTGGTACCCTTGCACTCATTGGTACCTTTGCACTGATTGGCACCTTTGCAGGCATGAGGCGCAACGGCTGTATCAGCGGCATCAGCAGATTGCACTGTGGTGAGCGAATTATGACCCGGAATAGAAACACCAACCAAGCCAGTCATCAAACCGGCCACGGCTGCCAAAATGATTTTATTCTTTTTCACTTATGCACTCTCCTTTTTGTGTTGTGAGTACAGCGAGTTTTTAAAACTCGAGGCGGGATTATAGCAACCCTTAGGGCCTTGACAAGGGGAAAAATTGAGGATATAGTAGTGTCGGAGATTTGAGTAAGATGAGCAAAACGTACAATATACGCGGAAGGTATCTGGTGAACAAGGAGTTCCAGATACATGCGATTAGGCTTGTGCTGTTCCAAGCTCTTATCACTTTTATATTCGTAGCCGGCATCTTTTATCTGGATAGAAATAATAATTTGCAAGTAACTTCGGAATCAATCTTTATAAAAGTTTCTATCGCAATGGGGTTGGGTTTTTTATTCCAAGCTGTTCTTGCCTTTATCCTTTCTCATCGCGCAGCCGGACCCATGCATAGGCTAAAAAACTATCTGGCCAGCATTGCCGAGGGGTCTTCACCGCGTCAAATCAGATTTCGGCAGCATGACCAATTTAAGGATGTGCAGGACTCCTATAACGAAATGGTGATACTCCTGGAGAAGGAGCGCAAGAACGATATGCGGATTATTGAACAATTGGAAGACGCGATCAACAACCTTAAAAAGATGGCCAAGGACGAGGAAATTTCGCGGATGGCAGATTATATAGAGCGTCTCAACCAGGACTTGAAAAACTTCAAGACGAGGTAGCTGGCGAGCGACTTCCGGAGTCGCTGCCAGCCTTTTTTTATTTGACAGCGCGGCCCCACTTGATAGACTCTCCGAGGTAATTCTTACATCCCCATTTCAAGGAGGATAGGCAACATGCAGACACGCGAGGAAATTTTTCAGAAGGTTAAGGAATGTCTGGTTCAGGCATTGGGTGTGGACGAGGACGAAATAGAAGTGAAGACATCGCTGACCAAGGATTTGGGAGCCGAGTCCATAGACTATCTGGACATTGTGTTCCGGTTAGAAAAGACATTTAAGATCAAAATTCCTCGAGGCGACCTATTTCCTGAAAATCTTTTGACCAACGATGAATACGTAAAAGACGGCAAGATGACCGAAGCGGGCATAGCCAAACTGACGGAAAAAATGCCCTATGCGGATCTTACCGACTTCAGAAGAAATCCTGTTATCACGGACTTCGCGGATTTGTTTACCGTCGAAATGCTCGTGAACTACGTGTCTGAAAAGCTGAGCCCCGTC
>CAZOWS010000101.1:0-2828 GCA_964583365.1 uncultured Actinomycetota bacterium | reverse complement strand
ACCACCGTGTTGTCCCGAAGACGGTTTTCTTGGATCATGTCTGTCGCGCATATCGCTAGGATTTGATCCCCGTCCACATTCCTGGCTTCGTTGTCGGCCAACACCACGCGATCGGCATCGCCGTCTAAAGAAATCCCAATGACCGCGCTGTGATCTAGGACCGCCTTTTGAATGACTTGCGGGTGCGTGGAGCCGCAATCCTGGTTGATATTGGTCCCGTCGGGTCTGTCGTTGTAGACGATGACGTTGGCACCGAGCTCGCGCAGAACCTTGGGCGCGACTTTGTAGGCCGCGCCGTTGGCACAGTCCAGTACCACGCGGTATCCGTCCAGCGTCATGCCCTTGGGAAAGGAATTCTTGATGAACTCGACGTAGCGGCCTATCGCGTCGTCGTCGCGAAAAGCCTTGCCCACTTCACTCGCAGTTGGTCGAATCGTATCGAGTTTGCCGGAAAACACCAGGCCTTCAATGTCTTGCTCTATGCTCTCGGGCAGCTTGTAGCCGTCCCGGGAGAAGAATTTGATGCCGTTGTCCTCGTAGGAATTGTGAGAAGCCGAAATCATCACGCCCGCATCGGCTCTGAGGCTACGCGTGATGAAGGCGATGCCCGGGGTGGGGAGCGGACCGACAAGCACCACGTCCACGCCCATGGAGCAAATGCCGGATGTGAGCGCGCTTTCCAGCATGTAGCCGGAGAGGCGCGTGTCCTTGCCGATGATGATGCGATGGCGACGATGATTCTTTTTAAACACGTAGCCAGCTGCGCGACCGATCTTCAAGGTTGTTTCAACGGTTAAAGGCTCGGTGTTGGCAGTGCCTCGCACGCCATCTGTTCCGAATAATTTTGTCAAGATGCTCTCGTTTCTTTGGGTTTTACCTTCACGGTGGCCGGAAGGACTTTCAAGACAGTCACTTCTTTCGGGGCATTGTATTGCAGAGGAAGTTCGTACAAGCCCGGTTTCAAATCAGCAAGATCCAAATAAACGGTGATTTCGCCGGCTGAAAGCTTGTTTAGAATCTCTTTATTTCCTCCTACAGAAACAGCAACCTCTTTGGGATCTAATTGCACCTCCCAACCATGCTCGACGGATTGTAATACTTTAATGGCATGATGTTCAAACACTTTTTCTTCAACCTCTTCGCGTATCCTGACATAGACCTCCACAACCGAGTCTAATTCCTGGCCCTTGACCAGCGCACTGATCCCGATTTTCTGGAAAAAAGAGCGATTGCGGCCGCGCAAGTCCACGCTTTGTGTTCCAATCTTACTGGATCGTTTGAGCACGCCGGCCGGTCCCTTAACCTTAACCACCGAAGGGCTCACGCTCACGCCATCCACCTTGAATCCATCCAGCGGGCTTCCACTCAACAATGGTTCTACGGCAAGCTCTTTTTCCGCCATGCGGTCCACTACCACCGTGAGTTCCTGCGGCAGTATGTTTGTGACGGATACAAACTTGGGCAACGGAATATCGGTTTCCGACACGATGAACGTGATTTTTCCCGGCTGCAAATTAGTCGAGAGATCGCGACTGTATTGCAATTTCTCAAAATCTACTTTTTGCAGAATGGACCTTGCTCCGCGGAACGTGACGTTGAGCATGGGATGTTGCATTTCTACAAGAATCGCATCGGGGGGTAGCTTGATATTCACGGGGATCTCGCGCGAGACCTCCATGTTTTGCTCGCCCGAGACGTATAGCCAGACCAAAATCGCCAAACACACGGAGGCCATCTTAGTCCAAAAGTTATTGCGTATCCATCGTGGTATCGCCATCTGCCTAACGCTGTTCCTCTCTGCGCAAGAACCACAGATTGCTGCGCTTGGGCTTTTCGGTCAAGAATAGGCCCGCGAGAGTTTTTTTCAACGAGTCTTCGTCCAAATCGCGCGTGAGTTTTCCGTCCAACGCCATCGAGATCACGCCCGTTTCTTCCGAGACCACGATGACCACCGCATCGGTGTCTTCGCTTAGGCCTATGGCCGCGCGATGCCGCGTGCCGAGCGCAGTGCTCAGGTTTGTTTTTTGCGAGAGTGGAAACAGGCATGCGGCGGCTGCGACGTGATTGTGTTCTATAATAACGCCCCCGTCGTGTAGCGGAGTATTGGGCATAAAAATCGTGCGCAGCAATTCGGAGGAGGGCTGGCTGTCCATGCGAATTCCAGTTTCGATGTAATTCTTCAGGCCGGACTCACGTGCCAGCGCTATCAAGGCGCCGATCTTGTTCTTAGCCAGTTCGGTGCAAGCCGCGACGATGGTATCTAGTATCGTCTCGTTCACGAACTGCCCCATAAAAAGCGGCCTGCGACCCAAATGTGCCAAGCCACGGCGCAGCTCCGGTTGAAAAACGACGATGAAAGCAATGATGGAAAATCCAAACAAGCGCGCCAAGAGCCAGTGGATGGTGTCGAGATGAAACTGCTGCGCGGCGAAGAAGGCGAACGCAAGTAGTATCGCCCCTTTGAGAACCTGTATAGCGCGGGTGCCTCGCAAAAATAGGAATAGAAAATAAAAACAGGCCGACATCAGCGATATTTCTAGCGCCGGTCTGGCGATTTTGTCGATGATTTGTAGGAGTGGGGCTAGCATGAAATTTTCTTGTGCGCATGATTAAACTGCAAAGCGTCGAGGGCTTCAAGGATTTTCCTCGCGTGCGCGGTTTCTCGGACATCGTGCACGCGCAAAACCGATGCCCCGCGAAGCGCTGCCACGATACCGGCTGTGAGCGAACTAGCAAGCCTCTGCTCCACTCGGGCGTCCACGAGCATCCCCAAAAAAGATTTGCGCGAGACGCCAACAACGACGTTGTGTCCCTTGGCCGCGAAGCGA
>CAZOWS010000100.1:0-4657 GCA_964583365.1 uncultured Actinomycetota bacterium | reverse complement strand
ACAATCACGACGACAGGCGCCAAATTAAAAAGGAATTGATTGAAGCCGAGTCCCGTAGCGCTGCCAATCATGATGTTCGGCGGATCTCCGATCAGTGTGGCCGTGCCGCCGATATTGGATGCTATCGCCTCGGTGATCAGATACGGAACCGGCGTGATTTTTAATTCCTTGGCGACAAAGATTGTCACGGGCGCGATCAGAAGCACCGTGGTCACGTTGTCCAAGAACGCAGACATAAACGCCGTGACAACCGACATCAGCGCCATGATGGCAAATGGCTTGCCCTTGGCGACGCGCACGGTCTTGATAGCAATCCACTCGAATACTCCCGTGCGCACCATAACGTTGATGATGATCATCATGGCCGCTAAAAGAAATATCACGTTCCAATCCACAGCTCCGAATGCCTCGTGCTGCGGCATGACTTTCAGAACAAGTAACGTGGAGGCCCCCAATAGCGCGACAACCGTGCGATGCACCTTCTCGCTCATGATGAGCGCGTAGGCAACAACAAAAACAGAGACGGCGATCCAGAAATCGTGGGATAATTGCATGGGTGTTTATTATAACCGTATGACAACCATCACCGACACAGAAAAATATAATATCGGCAAAGAAGTTACGCTGTGGGGCATTCTTGTTAATTTTGTCCTGACCGCGGCAAAATACTTGGCCGGGTTTTTCGGGCGCAGTCAGGCGCTCATTGCCGATGCCACCCACTCGCTGGGCGATCTGCTCACCGACTTCGTGACGCTGTGGGGATTAAAATATTCGCGCATGCCCAAGGACAGCAATCATCCGTTCGGGCATGGCAAAATTGAAACCATCGCCTCGAGCATCGTGGGCATGGGTTTGCTGGGCGTCGGGTTGATGATAGGCTGGGACGCGGTGGTGAATTGCATTCGGGGAACGCGTGTGGTGCCCAGCTATTGGGCTCTGGGCGTCGCGATCTGCACGACGATCTCTAAGGAAATTTTATTTCGATACACGTACAACAATGGAATCAAGATCAATTCCAAAGCCGTGATCGCCAATGCCTACGATCACCGTTCCGACGCGCTTTCCTCTTTTGCCACGGTGCTGGGCATCGCGGGTGCCCAGCTCGGATGGCCTGTCTTGGATCCGATCGCGGCGGTCGCCGTGTCTTTAATGATATTGAAGACAGGGGTAGGCATCACGATGGAGGCCGCTTACGAATTGGCAGAAACGTCGGTGCCGGAAACCGTGTTACGCAAAATCACCTCAATCGTAGAGGGAGCCAAAGGTGTGCAGCGCATAGGCGACATTCGCGCGCGGCAAGTAGGCCCTTCTATCGTGATCGCGATAGACATTTTCGTGGACCCCAATCTCACCGTGCGCCAGGGCCATGATATCTCCGAAACCGTGGAACGCGCGATTCAGGACAATTTTGAAGAAGCCGGTGTAATCACCGTGCATGTGGAGCCGGCGTAGGCATCAACAGCTTGGCGACGCCAACCAGCGCGAGCAAAACACCGAACACGCAAACCACCGCCGCGCCCGTGGGAAGATCCATGAAATAAGAAACACCGACTCCCACCATGCTGGTCAACGCACCGAGCAGCCACCCTATCCAGAGCCTGTGCCGCACATTGTCCGTGAGCAACACCGCGCATACGGCTGGCACCACGAGAAAGGAAAACACAAGCAGCACACCGGCGATCCTGACCGAACTCGTTACAACCACTCCGAACGAAGTGTAAAATAATAAATCCCACCATCGCACGGCCATGCCCTTCTCGAACGCCTCTTTTGGATTGCTGGAAATCAACAAGAGCTGTTTTCGAAATATCCAGTGCACGAGCCCGATCCCACAATAAATGAAGAACGTCGGCCAAATCTCGGGCCAGTCCACCAGCAATATGTTGCCAACCAACACTTCTTTTATTTCTTCGGAACCGCCGGCCGCGCGACTCAGGATTAGAATCGTTGCGGCTGCAGACACCGCGTAGACAATTCCGATGATGGCCTCATGCGGCACTTTCTGTTTGCGAAAGCGTGTCATGGCAAAAATGACAGCTCCGATAAACGTGAAGCACAGAGAAAATTCGTAATCGGCCGTGCTATGCAAACCGTATCCGAGTAAGAAACCTATTGTGGCACCCAGCGCGGCGATTTGCGCCAGCGCCAGATCCACGAAAATGACGCCTCGCTCCACGACGTGCATGCCCAGATACGCGTGAATCCCGGTAAGGATCAGGCACATTAAGAATGGCTTGTACATCAACGAGACGAACTCCATAAATCCTTCGTTCATGATTTATCCTCCTTTAAAGCATCGCTGACAGTGGCGATGTTGTAGTCGAAGAAGGAAAAAAAATCGCTCGCCTCCGGAATCTCTCCCACGTTTTGGCAAAGGAGCGCCATTTTTATCCCCGTCCTTTTTTCCAGAGCATGCGCCGCATCTTTCGAGTAATAACTGGCCTGGAAAATCACGGGGATTTTGTGATTACGAATATACTCTTCCAAAAAAGCCAGATGTCTGGGAGTGGGCGGAATGCCGGGCTTGGGCTCCAAAAATTGTGCGATTTTAATTCCAGTAAAATCGCACAAGTAGTTCCACTCTTTATGATAGGCTAAAGCTTCCTTGCCTTTGGCGGGAGCGACCTGGGTTGCCCATTGCTGCAATTTTTCATCTAGCTTAGACAAAAAAGCCGCAAGATTGGCCTCGTATTGCTTTTGATGGGCGGGATCGACTTCGCGCAACTTGGCACCAATGGCCTCCGCCATGATTTTTCCGTTGCGTGGATCCATCCAGTAATGCGGATTGCCAAACATGTGTATGTCTCCCTGCGCGCGAGAAACCGGCGCCGTGGGAACCTCCAACAGCGTGATACCTCCCGAGAGATCCAACTCGCCGGCGCCTCCGGGCATCACCTTCCTATTGGAAGCAGCTTCCACTAGTGGAGAGCGCCATGCCTCCAAATCCAACCCGCCATGCACCAATAGATCCGCCTTGGACATTCTCAGCACATCGCTGGGTCTAGGTTCAATAAAATGCGGATTGAATCTCGGCGATGCGACCGTGTGCACCTCGACGAATTCGCCACCGATTTTATTGGTCAGATCCGCGAACACGCTGAGCGTAGCGACAACCCGCAGCCTGGGCTCGGCATTCGCCGTCCCGAAAAAAAAGAAAGTCATCATCCACGAAAGGAAGACACATAATTTGTTTTTCATGGTTACCTCTATTGTAATTTATGTTTGTGTTGGCCTATCGCCACGGTGCCTTGGAGGAAAATGGTGTTGTCGTCTCCGCCGGCGGCAAAATTAGTGTGCCCCCATTGAACTCTCCAGCGGAAGAACTCGCTTTGATGGAATGTGAGAAAGCTCGCGAAACCCGTTTCGAAGAGACGATTTCCGGATATGTTGTCCACGGGTTGCACAGCATCCACGCGCGCGCCGATTTCCCAACGGGGCGAAAGCCGGTAATCGAGCAACGAATAAAATCCCCACGGGTACTGGGAAAAGACGACGCGTTCCTCTTCGGCAGATAATCGGAACGAATGCCGACGATTTTGAAAGTAGGCCTCGTTTTGCCATTTGAACTTGTTGCTCGGGGTAACATAATAATTCCACGTCGCGTCCAGGCCGATGATGTGCACGTCGAAGCGATCCCGTGGGGTTTTGGAACCCACCATGTGCGTTGCACCGAGTTCGACGTTGGAAATATCCGAGATGTCCTTGTAGGTCTTGATATGGCTAAAAAACGTTGGCCGGCGGCGCGTACCACCAAAAGCCGTTCCACCCTCTCCTACGCCTCCTTCCAAAATGCCGGTTGTGACTTCGCCGGTCAAATTCCATGGTAATTCAAATACCTTGGAAAGATCGGCGCCGGTTCGAAAATATCCTTCCAAGCCAAAGTAGCGCTGAACAACCAAGGGTTCGTCTACGGTATCGAGTGCATCACGATGCATCGCGGCGGCTTTGCCAATTTTGGGCCGAAATCTCCCAAGCTCTCCCTTTATTCCGTAGGGCAAACCGTAATGAGTGAGGTACGCCTCTTCTATTCCGAATTCTTCAAAATCCGCTACCGTAGTGGTCACATCAAAGCGGCTATACGGATCTATGTAACTGCCGAATATCAATTCCAACTCACGCACCGCGATACGGTCATTACCCTCGGTATCGAGTGATTGCTCGCTTATCGTCCCGACTACGTCTCCAACAACCCCGATCTCCGGATTAAAGCCAGAGCCAAAAAGCCCCGGCTTCGATTTGACCAATTGAACGGGCACGGGCGGCGGGGAGGATGGACTCCCTTGCACATTCGATCGAAGTTCCGCGTTGCTGCGCTCCAAAGCCGCGATGCGTTCGCTTTGCTCTTTGGCTAGTGCTTCAAATCGCTCCAGCGTTTTTTTCATTTCGATCATGTCGTTTTCAGAAATTGAATTTTCTAATTTCGCTAACGCCGATACAATTCTAGAATCCAAACCAAAACGAAAAAACGAGCCAACCTTATAAATTGGAAAAAAGGAATGATTGTCTTTTAATATTTTTAAGTGAAATGTTCTTATTTTAGCATCCGTAGAGTAGACATCCATGACATCGGCTTTGCCATTGGCGAGAGCGTCATAGGCTAAATTGTGTGCAATGCCAAATGGCGTTTGATTTAAATCGTAATTCTTTTTTAATGCCC
>CAZOWS010000099.1:0-11203 GCA_964583365.1 uncultured Actinomycetota bacterium | reverse complement strand
CGATATCCATGAAGTGTTTTTATATCCGGCCTGGGTGATGGTGTATAAGTTGTATGAACAGGATTTTGTCTACGGCGTCGAATACATGAGGCTGGGTGCTCCAACAACGGTATATTTTGGTGACGGAAAATACGATGCAGTTACCACGGGTCTTCAGTTGGAACAGCGCTATGTCACGAATCTTGGGTTTTCTCTGCGGTCCCAGTTGGGAGTTGATTATACGAATTACAATGCATTGAACAGAGATGCTTTTAGTGTCTCTATCCGAATATATCTTGAATCCGGCCCGAATTCATTTCTGGGAGGGGCCATAGGGACTGCCCGCCAGATTCAGGAATGGGGAAAAAGGCGTCTTTGACCACGGACCCCATCATACAAGTGCAACATTTGACCGCGCGGTACGCGGATCAGACGGTGTTCGACGACATCAGTTTTGATGTGCGGCGTGGGGAGATCTTTGTGATTTTGGGGGGAAGCGGTTGCGGGAAGTCCACGCTGCTCAAGCATCTGGTGGGGTTGTACAGGCCTGCGGTCGGAAATATACGGATAGACGGCGATGATATCACGACGGCCGAAGGGGAATCGCTGCAGAAGATTCAGCGTAAGTTCGGTATTCTCTTTCAGTCGGGCGCCTTGTTGGGGTCCATGAGCATCGCCCAAAACGTGGCGTTGCCGCTGGAGGAATACACGTTGTTGTCGCAAAAAGAGATCGATCTTTTGGTGCGCATGAAATTGAACATGGTGTCTTTATCGGGCTACGAGCATCATTTGCCGTCCGAGATCAGCGGCGGAATGAAAAAACGAGCGGGCCTTGCTCGAGCCATGGCGCTGGATCCTAAAATCCTGTTTTTCGATGAGCCATCGGCGGGTTTGGATCCCATCACCTCGGCGGATTTAGATAATCTGATCGTGCAGTTGAACAAAAGTCTCGGTGCCACCGTCGTGGTGGTTACGCATGAATTAGCGAGCATTTACGCCATAGCCGACCGCGTGATCATGCTGGACAAGGAGGAGAAAAAAATCATCGCCGAGGGCAATCCCTCCGAATTGCGCGATCATTCCCCACTGGTCAAGGTCCGGAATTTCTTCAATAGAACGGGCGCAATCGAAGCGCGCTAGTAATTAATGACAATGCTTGCGCGCAATGGTAATTTTTAGACTATCCTTATGGCCACAGAATCCCAAAAATTTCAAGTCGGCATCTTCGTTCTCGGCGGTGTCGCGATCGTGATACTTGTGCTGATATGGCTGGGTGTTTCGCGCGACACCAAAAAGACCAAGACCTGGGTGACTTATTTCGAAGAGGCCGTAGTCGGTTTGGACCTGGATTCCCCCGTGCGCTTCAACGGCGTGGGCGTGGGTAAGGTGATCAGTATTCACATCGTCCCGAATCACAACCTGGTGGAAGTATTAATGGCCATTGAGCAAGATTTTCAAGTGTCCGACGAAATGCGCTCGCGCCTTGCCATGCAAGGTATCACGGGGCTCAAATACGTGGAGTTGGAAACCAATAGACTCAAGCCCGATGCTCCGCCCGTGCTGGATTTTGTCTCGCTGTATCCGCTGATACCGTCGCGGAAATCTGATTTTGAAGAGCTGACCATGGCCTTGGAGGATATCATTTTGATGGTCAAGTCCATCGACATGAAAGGCATTTCGGACAACGCGGTAAAAATCCTGTCTTCGGCCAATGGACTGGTAGAAAAGTTCAACAGAGAATTAGAGAAAGAGCAGACGCTCACCAAATGGACTGCGCTCGCGGAGCAGGGAACTATTTTTATGAGGAATGTTAATTCGATGATGGGCGACGTACATTTGACGTTGCGAGAGATCAACGATACGGCGGAGAAGGCATCGGATATCATGTCCTCGTTGTCGCTCACGATCAAACAAAATCCCTCTTCTTTGCTCTTGAGCGGTCCGCCGCCTAAAGGGGGGGTGGACAAGTGAACAGGCGCCAGTTTTTTGCCGCTTTTTCTTTAGTTGTTCTCATGGCCGGGTGCTCGATCGCCCAGCCGTTTACGAAGGTGGATTATTATCAGTTCGATTATCCGTCGCCTGCGTTGAAAAATCTTTCGGTGTTGAATTGCGTCGTGGGCGTGCGACGATTTGGCATTGCGTCGGCCTTCGATCACGACAGGCTCGTGCAAAAGGAAAAAGATTTGCGTACCACGCAGACGTACTATTATCGCTGGGTTAGCAATCCTCGCATGATACTTTCGGAACTCCTGATGCGGGATTTGCTTGCCGGCGGAGGATTCAAGGCCGTCGTGATGATGCCTGCGAATGTCTTGACGGACTATGAAATCAATGGCTTCGTGCAGGAAATCTTTAAAGACAACTCGCTTAAGGAGTCCAAGGCTCGCGTGGCGTTGGATCTCACTCTGTTGCGTAGCGGTCTGGGTGCGCAGGAAGTAAATCGCATCGTGTTTCAGAAAACCTACGTCAGCGAAAAGCCATGCTCTCCGGGAGGTCCTGCGGATGTTGCTAAGGCGATGAGCTCCGCCTATCAGGAAATTTCAGAGTGTATTCAAGCCGATGTGCTCGAGCAAATAAAAAATTGCCAACTAGCGGCGCAGCCGCCCACCCAACAGAATTAACCCATGCTAAAAAATAGGCGCTGGCTCGGCGTGTTACTGATCGCCGGTCTTGCCTTGCCTCCGACGGTTCTTGCCCAGGACGAAGCTTCGCCGTTGGTGCTGGCGAGGAAATGGCTGGAAGGCCAGACTGTTCCTAGTCCTCTTGGCGGAAGCATGATAGTTAGCTACGCGTCGCAGACATCGGCGCGGAGTTTTATTTACGATCAAGCGCTGGCCATTATCGCGTTCACGATGCTCACGGATTATGAGCGAGCGGCCGATTTGATAAGCGGTTTGATACCGCTAATGAATCGCAATGGTGCATTGCAATTTTCCTACGACGCTAAAAATCCCGTTCGCGAAAAACAATCAATGATTCGGACGGGTGCGCTAGCCTGGATGGGTTACGCGGTCTGCTTTTATCTGGATGCATCCGGGGACAGGCAAAACAGGAAAAAATATCTTGCGTTCGCCGATAGCATGGCCCGCTATGTCCGGGCCCGCCAAGTCCGCAAGCGAGGCGATGTGCGGCAATGGCTGGTCACGGGAGGGCATGCCACGGTGCGACTGGAGTCCGATCCCGTGTCGCATCAAATCAAGGAGATCTACGTGCCCGGTCCAATCACCTGGTGTAGCGTGGAACACAACGTGGACGCCTATTTCTTTTTTAAGCTCTACGCGCAGTTGAGTGTACGCAAGGTGTACGCGAAATTAGCTCAAAGAATGAAGGAAGGCTTGCTTCAGAAATGCTGGAACGAGAATCTAGGCCAATTCGTTCGCGGCGTGAATTTGGAAGAAGGAATGGACAAGGTGCGGGCGTTGGATTGCGCGTCTTGGGGGGCGATGTTTTTACATGCCAACGGCGAGCATCGCAAGGTGGACGTTTGCATCCGGTCTCTCGAGAATTATTACAATGAAGTCGGGGAATTAAAAGGATACAAGGCCTATTACGACAAGCCCGTCTACGAAAATTATATGGTAGGCCTTACGATGTATCCGGACAACCCGCGCAAGACATGGCGCGAGATACACGCAATTTGGCCCGAGGGCACGCTTGGCGTGGCGACGCTTATGCTGCAATTGGGCCGCGCAGCAGAAGCCGAAAAATTAATGCTGAACATGGAAAAAATGCAGGACGCCGCCGGGGGAATTCCCTATCATTCGATGGTGATACCTTACGAATTCGAAACCAATCCCAGCGTGGCTTCCACGGCCTGGTATCTCATGAACAGAATGATGGGCAAGGATCAAAGGCTGCTGAAAAAGTTTTGGAATTAAAGCGTATCTTTAATTGCTCCGCAAAATCAGACTTTCCCCCTCTCCCCTCTGGGGAGAGGAGACGCATGCGCGGCGCGCCCTCACCCCGGCCCTCTCCCTCTGCGGAAGGAGAGGGAGAAGAAGCGCCATCTTCAAAATAGATCTGAGCAGTTACGCGCATCTTTAATTAAATTCCATTTCATCGATGTAGATGATATTGCCCTTCAGGTTTCCTAGATTCTTTCCATATTCCACGCCCACCATCACGAGTTGTTTGGTGTCACAGAATTTTCCGATTTGGGCAACGGGAATGGTTACTTCCTGCCACGTCGTCTTCAAGCCCTCGGGGAATGGGTCGAAGCGGGCTTGGGGAAAATTGTTGGCCGCCAGCGCGTCGCGGAACACCACGTTCATGCGCTCGCCGCCCTTATCGCCTTTGACCCAAAAATGGAACGAGCCATATCCCGAGACATCTACCGATTTTATTTTTACCGGAAACGTGGAAGGGTCCAAAACGGGTCCCGTCAAAAGATAAAACACGGACCAATTTTCCATAGGACGATTCGTTCCACCGTTCACGAGGCGAAAGGATTGCGCGCCCTCATGGACATTGGCTGCGTCGAAACCCGCAAGGTCCTTGGAGTAATACCAGCCGTTGATCGCTTTGGGATCGTTCCAATCGCAGGCGCCGTCTCCCTCGACGGCCACATCGCCGCCCAGATTGTTGGGATGGGTTTCAAACGTGGTGAGCACTAGGGGCGATGTTGCTGTCTCCCCAAATGTCGCGGGAGCTAAAGCAAGGGAACCTAGAACGAGCATTGCGCTCAATATCGCGATTTTTTTTCCGGTGTTTATCATGATGTCTCCTTTTATCGTGCTCAACTTTTTCTGTCGTATACGACGCGGCCATCTCCGAACAAAGTATTTACTCCTTTAGCGTGCGGCATGAAGCCTGTGTTGACACCATTTTTAAAATTAAAACGGCAGCCTAAAATTTCTATTTTACTGACCGGATCGCCCTTTATCTGGGAGAACTTGTCCAAACCCGCCGGTTTAAAGGTTTCGAAAGCGTCGTTCATGTAATAGTAGGAATCAATGGGTGAGGAGCTGGAAGGACTTGTGCACTGGTAAATAGCCGGATTTACATTCTCCACGTAATTGTTTAAATACGCCGCAATTCCCTGCGGACCATCCGGGACATCGTTGTTGATGTTGGGCAAATTGCTGCTGTTGTCGTTGGCGTAGAGCGTGAATGCTATATGGAGTTGATGCAACTGAGACGCGCATTGCGTCCTCTTCCCGTTATGCATAGCGCTTCGTAGGGACGTCAAAAGAAGCGCAGATAAAATGCCCACAATGGCCACGACGACCAACAATTCGACAAGCGTAAAACCGCGCTGGGAATAGGTTTTCATAAGTTGTTGTATGAATGAATTTTAGAAAGTTCCTTCATTCTGTCAATATAATTTTGCCCTCCCCTTGACAAATTTTGAAATAGCATATATAATAAACGCGCTAGCAAGGAGATATACCTTATATGTACCGTTCGGTGGTTAAAAAGCGTTGTTGGTCGCGTTGGGTCGCTTGCTTGGTCATTGTTTGCATGGTGACTGGGGATATTGCTCGCGCCGCGCCAGTTCATTTGCAGCCCACCAGTATTTTTCAAAACAAAGAGAGTGTGGAAGAAGAACAACAGGGTTCCGGGCTTCGCGCGGGCTTGATGGCTTTTCTTGTTTCGCGCGTGAAAGCTTTCCTAGAAAAAGCGTTGTCGGGAAGCAATCGCGTTCTTCGTTATTCGTTTCGTGTTGCTGCCTATATATTTTGGCTAGGCGGCGTCGGATTACTTTTTGCGCAGGCGACTGGCCCGCCACCGATGCGTTTGTCCAAAGAACCATTGCAAGTTTTGTCGGGCATTCCCACGGTACCCTCGGATCATGTTTTGACCGTCACGAGTCAGGGAAAAGTTCGCGTGGCGCCTGGACTATCTGTTCGCCCTCATACGCCCGAGCCACCCATGCAGGTGACCAAGGAAGTATTGCATGATATTTTCTTGCAAAAGCCAACGTCGAAGTCACCTCCATCCGTGACAACAGCCAAGCGGCCGGCTGCGCGAACGCCCGGGCTGTGGCTGGATCAAGATGTTTTCAACAATTTGGATCGCGCGGATTTTCTGTGGAATCCCGCGATTCTTCGGGATTCAGGCGCGATTGCGCAAACCATCGCGCAACTAAAACGCTGCGGGTACAACAGCGTGTATTACGGTATTGGCGCGGCGGTTCTCGACGGCAGCGATTCCGGATGTCCTTTGTCGCGTCTGGAGCGCGCTAAGGAGTTCGTGCATGCCGCGCATGCCCAGGGCATTCGTGTTACCGCCCTTCTCGGAGATCCGGTTTGGTCCAATCCCAAAAATATCCATGCCGAAACCATGATGCGAAGGCTTTTGCGCTCGGGCGTTACGTTCGACGGTCTGGCTTTTGATATAGAGGCTTGGACGACTGGGCAGAGTTCGGAAACTATTGCGGAAAATACGCCCAAGGTGCAAGAAAAACTAGAGGGTGTGCTCGCGGAATTTCCTGCGCTGTCCCAGAAGATGCAGTGGTTCTCTGTTCCCGCTTATGCGAATGCCTCGAAGGATGGGGTGAGGACACTTTTAGCGGTTTATCAAACCGATTTGGCTCAAGCCAAACGCGTGTTGCTCCATCATCAGCAAAAAGGCGGTAGCGGCGAGTACACGATCGTGGTGGAGGCCGGCAGTCATGCGGAAAATCCCTCGATGAGTTTTTTTGGGAAGGAAAAAAAACTCCCCGATTTTCTGCGCGCGTTGCTTGCGGATGAGGAACTTGGGCTGGGCAAAGATACTCGTTTTAAGGGATTCGCGATTCACCGTGACGCGGGAATTTTCCCCAGCGAGACGTTCGAGAAGACGCCCTCGAAGCTCCAGTCCACCGGGGTATGGCTGGCACGCCCGGAAATGGAGGGTGTGGATCGCACGGATTTTCTATGGGACCCCGGCATGCTCTCCGACGAAGGGGCAATCGAAAAGTATATTGTGGATTTGAAACAGTTTGGCTACACGCGCGTTTTCTTTGGCGCTGCGGATTTGGAAGGGTGGGCCTTACGAAGCGAAATGTCCAATATGGAAAAGGCGAAGTTGTTCTTACAGAAAGCCCATGACGCGGGCATTCTCGTGACGGCGCTCTTGGGGGATCCTTCGTGGGCGGATCCCCGCGATGACCAGGCGGCTGACAGATTGCACAGGTTGTTTGAAACCGGGTTGCCGTTCGACGACGTCGCGCTCGATATAGAGCGTTGGGGAGTGAAGGGAAAGAAGTTGAGCAACAAGGATGTCGATATGGTCAAGACGGCCATGCGCAAAATCGCAGGACAATTTAATCGCAAAATATTCTGGTTCATGTCTTCAGGTACCTCCAAACCGGATCCGGAGGTGACGGATTTGCTGGCCGTGTATGAAACCGATTTCAAAAAGGCAAAAGAAACCATACTCGCGCATCGCAACAACACAACAGCCGACTACGTGATCACGCTGGAGGCTGGAAGCCATGCGGAATCCCGTGAGATGTCGTTTCATGGCAAGGAATCCCAGCTACCTGATTTTGTCGCTCGTCTCCTTGCGGATACTGAGCTGGCTCTTGGTTCGGACAAATATTTCAAGGGCTTTGCCGTGCATCGGGACGCGCGAGTTGCGTTGCGGGCAATGGCGGATCCAGCCGCGGATGAGCGCGGATTTGTCAAGGAATTGGAAGAAAGCGTGCATCTTTACGCCCAGGACTATGTGGACACACCTTCGGATGGGCAGCGCTTGGAGCCCTACGGCAAACCGGCTCTCACATGGTTTCAAAAGTTGAAGGCTCATATTATCGGCCGCTTGACCGCGCCACTCGGAGGCATCAAATTTGATTTTTTTGGGGCATTTTGGAAATCCGCGGAGAATTCTGTTCGGCAATCCGAGAATAGGGGCCAGCTCATTGTCTATGCCCATCGCGATGCGCTGGTGTTGGGCCCTGAGGGCGGATTTCCCTACGCGCTGAGCGGCATCGTGACGGCGATGCACCTTGACCCCGGCAATCCGCAGATTCATGGATTTTTTCTAACCGTGCGCGACAAGAGGAGCGGAGAAATTATCATACCTAAAAGCGATGCGATGGATTCCCGCGAGCCATTTCGTTTGAATTTACCTGCGGGATATCATCTAAGCGACTTGGACGTGGAATTTGAGATCACGGTTTCCGGAGGCACGGCCATGCGCGAGCTAGATGCCTATTTGCAATTGGACGTTGTCAATGCCCGGGACTCACGCTGGCACCCGTCGCAAACTTCGGAACCGTTTCACGTGAGCGGCGGCGAGGTCAAAACTATCACCTTGCGACGGCCCGGTACATTTTTGGCCGAGGGCAAGGATGTTTTCAGCATCAAGCTCATTACGGACAATCGTGTGGTGGCCCAAGTGGGCGGATACAACAGTGCAGCCTTGCTCGAATTATTTGCCCGTGATGCCGATGGTTTTGGCGCATGGGTCGAAAAAAATAACAGATTGAGCAAATTGGGCCTTGAGGTAGGGCGGCTCGACCTGGGGATTTCAATCGTGTCGCCCAGGACTTTGTTTCGAAGCGAGGATTACAACAAGGAGATCGATCGCGACGCGCTGATAAAATTACGGCGCGAGGGCGTGTCGGAAATCTTCATGGACGCGGGAGACCTGATGTCCCAAAAAATAAGCCCCGAAAAGTTTCAACGCCTTGCGGACATCGCGCAGGCCATCGGCATGCGCATCGTGCTTGTCCGTTCTTTGGTAAGGTCCGAGGCCACGCATTTGAAGGAAGCCCCGCGCGTGTCGGATGCGATTGTCTCCTCGGCAGCGTCGTTGGAAGCACAAACAGAGACGGTGGTTTCTCAACCCGAAGCACAAGCATCCGATGCAGCCACCGAAGAGCTACCGGTTTCACGGGTTACCGCTAGATTGCAATACGATTCTGCCGCGCGTGTTCTAAAAATAATTCATTCTGGTAAAGAGACGCGTGTGTTGCGGGAGGTAGATATCCATGTTGCCGATTCCTCGGAGGTCATGATTTTTGTGGAGGCGGATGGGACGCCTATTGCGGCCTCGGATGCATTTGGCCGGCATGTGTTGGTCTACGAGAGTTTTCGCGGAGGGTTGCGGGACGTTAAAGGTTTACTTGGAGGGGATACGGGCGCTCGCGCGGCATGGATCGCGCGCGGCCAGGATGGGCGAACGGATCATATTCTGTATCAGTTCCTCGATGGCGCGATCGTTTATTATCCGGCCGGCAAGGGCAAGCCGCAAAAAACAGTGATCAGCAAGACGCCCGACGCCGACGGTAACCGTAGCGCGCAGGTAGTTGAATTTGCAGCGGACAGCAGGAAAGCAAAGGTCGGCTTCCGGGATTTGGAAGAGTTGCCGCTGCGCGGAAAAGCGAAGAAGTACCGCGAGGTTGGAGCGAAGATATCGGGTGTGGGTGCGGGAAAAATAATCTTTGAGCGCGATGCCGAGGGGCGTGAATGGACGACTCTTTACGCGGATCGTCCCGGATTGGAAGGACAGGTGGCTGCCGCGGTGCGCCTCGAGGGAGATTTTAGAATTTTTGCGGCATCCGCCAGGGCAACGGTGGCGCCGGATGGAACCGTGCGAATTTCCTCGGATGTGGGAGACGTGATCATCCACAAGGCCGCGTTGGCGCGCGGCGGAGTTACCATTGCGGGAATCAAGATCGGAAACATTCGCGTGGAGTACTTCGATAGTTCCGAGACAGAGTTGCCCCGTCGCAACCGAATTCTTTCCGGTACATCCTCCGGATGCAGGGAGGAAAGGATCTCCTATGCGGCGGAGACGGCAGAGATGACCATCACGAGCGCTACGGGAATACAGCGCAAAGACGCGGACGGTAACCTAATCTTTTCCAGCGATGCGGACGGACGCAGGAAATTGGTTTACACGAACATTGCGTTGAAAGATGGCGGGTGGAAAATTCTCGTACGACAAGGCGATGCCTCTGGGCGCGTCGTCAAAACCATTTGGAAAGATGTTTTGGGACGCAATACCGCTTTTGTGGGTTCGGATGGCATCCGGCACAGCGTGAAGGAAGAGACCGCATTCAATGGGCTCGTGGAAAAACAAACGGTCGTGGATTCTTTCGGGCGCACGGTGATCACCGAGTTCACCACGGAAGGGGAGGAGGTCGGCTTGCCTCGGAGGATTGAAGACAGCCGGGGCTCGCGGACATTGCGCTACGAGTTCGATCCGGTCGGTCATGTGCTGCGTACCTTGGAAACCGATGAGGCCGGTCGCGTTAAGGTTCTGCAATTCGCGATCTCTGGACCGTGCATGGGCTTGGTGGAAGGCATCGGTGGAAAGGGATTTTTGCCCGAGCGTATGGAATACGCATTGGACCAACATGGATTCGTGCAGCGCAAGTCGGTGATCACGGACAAGGAAACGCTGATCTACGACGCACAGGAAAATTTGATAGAGCGTGTCAGCCGATGCGGCGACGGGCACAGATTCTATGTTACCACGCAATTGGCCGACGGAGGCAAGCGCGTGGTGGAAGAGATTCTGCGCGAGGATGGGATGCGCAAGAGACTTTGCGTGAAGTTGTACGACAAGAACGACGATCAGATCTCCGGGACCGATGCGGACGGCTTCGAATCTACCGATCGCGTGATCGTCCACAAGACCGGGCCGCTGGCCGGACTGCCGAATAGGAAAGTGGATAAATATGGCAACGAGACAATCTACGAACACAATCTGGATGAAAACGGGAATTTGATTCGGAGTACGAGCTATCCCAAAGATGACCCCGAGCAAAAAACAGTAGAGGAACTTGCGACGGCAAAAGATCTGGATGCGCCGGCGACCGGACGGCTTTTGGGTAAGGCGTTTCGCAGTACCAAACCTAATGGCGTGGCTTCCGAGCTGACCTATCGCTTGGACAAGACCGGGGCGATTGTGGCAGCCCAAAGCATTACTGGCAATCTCGTATTAGAGTACGACGCCATGGGCAATATCATTGGCAAACTCGACCGTACAACGGCATTGCAGTCCGTGATAGAAAATGTGCGTACGCGCGACGGTGGAAAAGTAGCCAACGAATACTTGGTCGTGGGCGGGGAGAAAAAGTTCATGCGCCAAAGTCGCTACGACCGCGAAGGGCAATTGCGGTTGCTGTTGGATGCCTATCGTTCCAATCATCCGCAAGTATTCGCGCCCTGGTTGGATGCCCAAGGGCGCAAGGTCGTGGAATTGGCAATAGAACCCAAACGCATGCAGTTCATGCAACAACCATTTCGGCTACAGGTGGACGAGGGTGGCGGCAAGCGCGTTTTTACGA
>CAZOWS010000098.1:0-7248 GCA_964583365.1 uncultured Actinomycetota bacterium | reverse complement strand
AACATATATTACTATATTCAGATTATATTCCAAACATTATTTTTTTGCCAATGCGAATTTGCTCGGGAAGGCTAAATCGCTGGAAGTGACTCTAAAAAGGGCTACCTACGGAATGGAAAAAATCGATTTGCGGAATCGCTGGTTGCATCAAATAAAACCCAGCGATTCCGCATCCACCTTGCCAACGAGTCGTTTTTCAAGCAGTTGCAGGGATTTTTGGAGGTGCTCTACTTCGCGAGAGGGAAAATTTCTAAAACGCTGGACAGCAGGGGATAATTTTTGCCGCTTGGAAAGATATTTATACGCGCATGAACAGCTTGCGGATGGAAGATTATTGCACTGCTGATTATTTCACGGCCCCGATGCCGGAGCTCCTGGTAGGTCTTGCACTGCGTATAGCTCTGCTGTCATCAATGCCGCCCAGTACTTCAAGCTAAAGGCATATCCGGTTAACTCTAGTGCATACAAGATATAACTTGTCATCCCCGAATGCTTTTATCGGGGATGACATGAGCACATAAATGACAACGACTACATATAGATGGAACTAGAGTCAACCGGATATGCCTTTCAAGCTATGTCCCTCCACTTTTAAATTCAATCTCACAAACGCATGGAACAAATTGTATGCCAACAGCAACGTCAGCCAAAACGCCTCTATGGCATTGGAATCATGCTTGTAAACATGATCCCCATGCCATGCATTCACCAGCTCGTTGAACCCAGGATTCTGTATGTCCCAGCGCGCGTGTCCCAACCGAACAACCCTTTGGGTCGACGCAAGTGAACATCGCACCACTCGCATTGCACAATCCAACCCATCCCAACTTCTAAATCCCACCACAAACATTGCCTCTTACGGTATTCTCCCTTCTGAGGCTCCTGTTCTTTCATCAATCCCTCCAATGTTTTTATCGCTTTGTTGCGCTTGAGCTTGCTGTATTGTCCGTGCAATGCCTTACGCAATAGATCAACCCTCAAATTCGTATACACCCTGCCTATCGTATCTGCACTGGCAACCTTTGTATCCAGCCACTTCCAAAATCTCATCTGTTGTGTCTCTTCCAGCGCATTCAAACTCCCCATCCGCGCCCAGAGCATCACCAATACCATCGGTGTTTTGATCTGCGGCGACACCCTCCCATCTCGCAAACTTTCCATCATCTGCTTACGATCGTACACCTTTTCGCTATAACGGATCAGGCGACGGAGAATATTCAGTCCTTGCGCTCTATTAACCTTTTCCGATACATATCCGAAAGCTTCTCTAATAGGTCTTTGACCTCGTCGTAGTTCTTTACCCACTGCTTTACTCGCTCTTGCCAATCCTTGGCCAAAAAGATCATGCGCACTTTTCCTGATTTACTGATGCCCAGATAAGGCGAGACATGTTTTTTCCCTTTCTGGCAGTGGCAACTGGCTTGCCCACAACTGCGACTCATAGCAATGATGCTACCCCTAGTCATCGCTACGTCATGGACTAGCTTGGTTAAGCGTGAGCGCACCTTGCGCTCCTCGGAAGACAAGCTGTTACGTGGCCGGGCTCTCATGCATATCCTCCTTTTTATTATGATATATCATAATATATCATAATTACCAGCGTCAAGAACTGTTTTCGCGAATGCGAATATGCTCGACGGTAATAGTTTAGCTCTCCACGTCATTCCCGCAGACTTTAAGCGGGAATCCATGAGGTTCATTGCAAAGGCATATCCGGTTGACTCTAGTTCAATCTATATGTAGTCGCTGTCATTTATGTGGTCATGTCATCCCCGAATGCTTTTATCGGGGATGACAAGCTATATCTTGTATGCACTAGAGTTAACCGGATATGCCTTTCATTGCAAGCAATTCTGGATTCCCGCTAAAGCCTGCGGGAATGACGTCCCCGAGCTATGTCGCACTAAACTATTACGCTTGACGAGGCTAAATCGTTGGAAGTAACTCTAAAAAGGACTGCCTACGGAAAGAATGAAACCTAGATGCGGAATCGCTGCTACAATATTTTTTTCCTCCTCTCCATCGGCGCGAAAAGACTGTAAGCGCAGGGCACGACGAGCAAACTCAAGAGCGTAGAAACAACGACACCGCCGATCAACGCAAAAGCCATCGGCACACGCGTCTCGGCCCCCGGACCAATCGCGAGCGCAGGCGGAATGGCCGCCGTGATCGTGGCGAGAGACGTCATGAGAATCGGGCGCAAACGCTTGGGACAGGCCTCGAGCAACGCCGATTGCACATCCTGGCCTTTCGCACGCAATTGATTCGTAAAATCCACGAGCAAGATTGAATTTTTTTTCACTATGCCCATCAATAATATGATGCCGATCATTGAGTACATGTTCAGCGATTGGTCCCCCAGCCACAGCGCTGCAAACGCGCCGCTCAAACTGAATGGCAGCGCGAGCAAGACAATCACGGGATGCAAATAGCTGTTGAACTGCGAGGCCAGCACCATGTAAGCCACAGCCAAACCAAGCCACAACGCAAATTTCAGGCTGCTGAAAGATTCTTGGAATGTCTGCGCGCTGCCCGAAAACACAACACGATAGCCTTCCGGCAATGTCCTTTTAGCGAAAACCCTGATTTTCTCCAGAGCATCAGCCTGAGACTTGCCCTGAGCCACGTTGGCAAAAACGCCGATAGCCCTCTCCCTGCCGCGCCGCGTGATAGACATCAGACTCGGTTTCTCTTCGATGCTCACCACATCGGACAATTGCACCATTTCCCCACGATTGTTCCAGACAAACAGTTTCTGAATATCCTCAGGCTTGCTGCGCCCGCTTGACAATAACCTCACGCGCACGTCGTAGCGTCGACCGCCTGTCGTGTATTTGCCCACACGCTCGCCGCCGATCAACGCATTGATCGCACGACTGACATCCGTCATGCTTACACCCCTATCCATCGCGGCCTTGCGATTCGGATGCACGCGAATTTCGGGCATACCGACCTGATAATCCGTGTCCACGTCCACCATCAATCCGGTGTCCTTCATTTCCTTCATGATTTGCTGCGCAAAACCCGCAATCTTCTCCCAGTCCGGGCCGCGCACCGTGAACTCAATGGGAAATCCGCGCTGCGCGGTAAACCCGCGAGTGGAAAGGTCCTGCATCTTCACGGTAACACCCGAAACAGCGGCAAATTTTTCCCGCAATACGTTCATGAGTTGCTGTTGCGTCAATGCTCGCTTGCAACCAGGCGGTACGGGCCTCTTATTGGGCATCTTGAGACTTATGAACATCATGCCCGAGTTGACTTCCCCGCCGCCGAATCCACCGATCGCCGCGTAATACCGATTCACGTCCGGTTGCCCCATCACGATCGTCTCGATCTCCTTAAATTTTTCGCTCGTATGATCGATAGAAGAACCCACGGGTGTTTGCACGCGCGTGATGAACATGCTCTGATCTTGAGCAGGGACGAACTCTTTGCGCAGATATTTTGGAATCATCAAGGAAGCCGCGAAGAGTATCACCGAAAGCACCAACACCACGACGCGCATGCGCAACGCCCCGCGCAGCAGCCAGCGATAAAACTGAGCAAATAATTGAAATGATTGCTCCACGGATCTCCCAAAAATCGTCTTGCGCTCCCCCACGGTGAGAAACTGCGAGCATCGCATCGGGGCCAGCGTAAGCGCTTCCAGCAAGGACAGGGCCGTCGCGACCGAGATGGTCACGCCGAATTGGAAAAAGAATTTCCCGATAATGCCTTTCATGAACGCGACGGGCAAAAAGATCGCGATGATGGCCAGCGTCGCGGCAAACGCCGCGAATGAAATTTCTTTAGCACCTATCAAGGCCGCCTGCACCTTAGGCTGGCCTTCTTCGCGATGCCGCACGATGTTCTCCAGCACCATGATCGCGTCATCCACCACAATGCCGATCACCAGCGTCAAACCCAGAACCGTGAACGTGTTGAGCGTAAAACCAAGAAAGTAAAGCACGATAAAAGTCCCCACGATGGACGTGGGAATCGCGAGCAAAATATTCAGCGTCGAACTCCAGGAACCGAGAAATATCCAACACACAACCGACGTGAGAATCGCCGCAAGGAGCAAATTAAAGTTCAATTCACGAATCGAATCCTCGATGAACCGCGTGCTATCAAAATTGATACCGAGTTTCATGCCGGAAGGCAGCTCTTTTTGCAATTCCGCCAGACGCACCTTCACCTTTTTAGCAACGGCAACGGCGTTGGCCCCGCGCTGCTTCTTGATACCAATGCCGATGGCGGTCTTCCCCATGATGCGCGAAATCCTACGCACGTCGGCAAGTCCGTCCTCGATCGTGGCAACATCCTTCAGATATAGGGGCTTGTAAATGGGCTTGCCCGCCCGATGCGCGATAAGAATATTGCCAAATTCTTCAGGGGTGCGCGCCTCGCCCATCGCCCGCACGTTGTATTCTTTTTCCGCGGTCTCGATGCGTCCCGCCGGCGTCTCCACATGCTCGGAAGAGATTGCGCTCATCACGTCTTGTATGGTGATTTGATGTTCCTCGAGTTTCTTCGCGTCGATCCACACGCGTAGATTGCGCTCCAAAAAACCTCCGAGGAAAACTTCTCCGACACCGCCAATGGTTTGAAAACTTTCTTTCAAATGGTCTTGCACGTACGTCATCATGTCGCGCAGCGGACGATCACCGGATAGCCCCAGCCACATAATAGGAAAATCCTCGGTGTTGGTTTTGGTCACGATGGGCGGATCGATTTCGCGCGGCAGCCGTAGCTGGGCCTGGGCAATCTTTGTCTGCACTTCCTGTAACGCCACGTCTATATCCCGATCCAGCTCAAACTCCACGGAGATAGAGGCCAAGCCCTGACGCGTCGACGAAGACACCTCACGAATACCCGCGATGCCCATCACGACGTCTTCCATCACGTCGACGACATCGGTTTCCATTACCTCGGGAGCCGCGCCTTCCCAATTCACCGTGACCGTCACGACAGGAAAATCCACGTCCGGCATTTCGCTCACACCCATGCGCAAAAAAGAGATGCCTCCGAATAAAACCAGAGACAGCATCATCATCCAGGCAAAAACGGGATTGCGTATGGAAACGCCCGATAAGCTCATCGCAAGTCTCCTGTCGCAACTTTCAGCCGGGCCCAATCGCGCTTGGCCTGATAACGCGATATCAACAAATCACGGCGCACGCTTTCCAAAGACTCCAAGGCATTCAACACATCTAAATTGTTCACCAAGTTCAAGAAATACTCTTTGTTTTGCATGTGGTAATTTTCCAAGGAGGCCTTCTCCGCGTCGAGGAACGCGTCACTGGCAGCAAGAGAAAGCTTCAGCTCCGTGAAGGCACTACGAATTTCTGTTTCTGCGAGCCGCTGGACACGCGAAAGATCCAGTTCGGCTTCGCGCTGCTTGGCTTCGGCCTCATGCACAGCACCCCACACCCTCACGCCTTCGAACAGAGGCACATCGAACGTCAGCAAAAGATCCCATTGCGTGTCGGCCTGAAAACCCACGCGCTTGGTGTAAAGATTACCGTCCAGCGACAACTTGGGGAAAAAGTCCGCGCGCGCGTAGGCAACGTTCTGTTTAGCGACCTCCACGGCCTTTCTTGCCGCCATTACGTCAGGGCGATTAGCAACCTTGGCCAGATAGGCATTCAAGTCTTCGCTCGCAACAGGGCTCTCGGGAGCGTCGATCAATTCTCCGAGTTCCAACCGCCCCGTGAGAAAGCGCAGCACGTTGATGGACGCAATTTCAAAGCGCCGGGTTTGCTGTATTTGTGCAACGATAGTTTTTAGTTGGGCTTGCGCATTGGCAATCTCGCTGGCACGGGATCGCCCTAGATCCACGCGGGCTTGCAATTCCACGATACGCTTTTCCGAGAGTTCCCGAATGCTTTCCAACGAGGCCACCTCGTCGCGCGGCTGCAACAATCCGTAGAAAGCATCCACCACATCGAGAAAAAGCAATTGCCTGCCGCGCTCGACTTCCAATATTCTCTGCTTTTTCAGCGCTGAGGCGCCGCCCAAAGCCGCAAATGTCTTGAATCCCCGAAATAGCGGTTGTTCGAACGTGAATTTCCGCTCCGGACGCGACGCACGATTCAACGTGCCACCGACGGAGCTGCCCGTGTCTGTAACCGCTCCGGAATCTTGACGGAACTCGGTAAGCAGAAACGCCGTCTTCGGCACCACGGACCCGATGGCCTGCACGTATTGCCCTTCGACCTCTTGAATTTTCTGCTGAAGAATTCCAATCTGCTCGCTTTGCTTGAGCGCAAGCGCATAACAATCTTCCAGTGTCAGGCCCTTGACCTCGGTAACCGAGGAGACCTGCGATTCATCCTGGGCCCACACATTGCTTGAACTTGTCAACAACAGCAAGCAGAGGAAAAATAAAAGTAAGCGGTCCGACATGGCGGGAACTGTCATCCTGAGCGAAGCGAAGGATCTTGATTGCAATCTAGATCCTTCGTCGCTAACGCTCCTCAGGATGACATTACCCCACCGTAACGAATGCCTTAGAACCGAAAGAGCCAGCAACTTGAATTTCGTCATGGGCGATGCTCCGATAAATTATTGGCAAGTTTTTGTATGATTTCCAAATAGCGCGCGCGCTCGGATGAGCTCAAGCGACTAAAAAGCTTAGCAATACCTTTACGCTTCTGATCGCAAATCTGCTCCACGATGCGACGCCCCTTAGGCGTTATCGAGACATGCACGACGCGGCGATCGATTTTATCGCGATCGCGGCGCACGAGCCTGTGTTGGACCAATCTATCCACGAGCCCCGTCGCAGAGGAAAACTTAAGATTCATGCACGTCGCAAGATCATGCATCTGACACGTCTTCTGTTTTACCATCTGACTCAACGCCCAAAATTGCGGCGGCGTGATAACTCCACGCGTGAGGTAGTTGTTCTCGTAGCGCAAAATCTCGCGCATCAACAACGGAAACGTCTCGGACAACTTTCGGGCAAAGATAGCAACGCTCAACGACATGACAGCGGTTCCTTATTTCGTATTGATAATTATTCGCGATACGAAATATATCACAAAATAAATGAACTCGCGTGCAATAAATTACATGCAAGAGTTCACAGGAGCGGGGCAAGGGGAATTGTTTTCAGGGGACTCGCGCAGGCGCGCAAAGCTTGGTTTGCCGCCGGCATTTTGGCGGCAATTTGCGCGCCGAGCGGTAGCGGGCGCAGGTATGCCGCCCGCTACTGCTGCAATGGCGGGCCGAACCGCGTCCCCTGAAAACAATTCCCCTTGCCCC
>CAZOWS010000097.1:0-23694 GCA_964583365.1 uncultured Actinomycetota bacterium | reverse complement strand
GTATTTCAACGCAGTCGGCGGACACGGTCGGCACCTACGAAATCTTGGCTCACAAAAGACTGGTGACGACACCGGCCGGCTTAGACAGCTTGAAGGCTCGTTCGTTGAAGGGGGGAGCAGCGTGAAAGACGTCCGATCCATAATTAAAGGTCAGTTGATTTCTGAAAAAGGCACGCGCTTGACCAGCAAGCATAATCAGTATTTATTTGAGGTTCACCCCAAGGCCAACAAAATCGAGATACGCAAGGCCATTGAGGAAATTTTTAAGGTCAAAGTCGTTGCCGTCAATACGATCAACACGTTAGGCAAGTGGAAAAGGGTACGCGCGGCGGCTGGTAGAACATCCGCAAAGAAAAAGGCCATTATCACGCTGAAGGCCGGCGACAAGATCGAAATAGCGTAAACGAAAAGGAAATGTCATGGGCGTAAAAAGTTTTAAACCGACAACACCGTCACTGCGATGGACCAATACCGCCTCTTTCGAGGAGATAACAAAGTCCACGCCAGAAAAATCATTGCTCGCCACTAAAACGAGATCGGGCGGGCGAAACAATCAAGGCCGGGTAACCAGCCGCTGGATCGGTGGCGGTCACAAAAAAATGTATCGCATCGTGGATTTTAAGCGGGATAAAATCGGCGTGCCCGCGCGCGTGGCGGCCATAGAGTACGATCCCAACAGAAACGCGCGTCTTGCCCTTCTGCATTACAAAGATGGCGAAAAGCGCTACATCATAGCCCCCCTGAACGTGAAGGTGGACGATCAGCTTCTCTCTGGACCAAAAGCCGAAATAGCGCCAGGCAACACGATGGCGCTGAAAGATATTCCCGTCGGAGTCCCCGTTCACAATATCGAACTATTCCGGGGCCGCGGCGCGCAGCTTGTGCGCAGCGCGGGTTCTCAGGCTGTTGTTATGGCCAAAGAAGGCGGCAAGGCACACGTGAAACTGCCGTCGGGAGAAGTTCGTCTGATTTCCTTGGAATGCATGGCCACCGTTGGACAGGTGGGCAACCTGGAATTCGAAAATTTGTCCCTGGGAAAAGCTGGCCGCAAACGCTGGCTGGGTAGGAATCCCCGCGTGCGCGGCGTGGCCATGAACCCCGTGGATCACCCGATGGGCGGAGGCGAAGGGAAATCCTCCGGTGGAAGACATCCATGCTCTCCGCAAGGGTTGCTTTCCAAGGGGCTCAAAACACGACGCAAGGGTAAGAGGTCGGATTACATTATTAAACATCGTAAGAAGTAATTGCATTGCATTGGGATTTTCTGTATATTGACCGTTTGCCAAATTTGAGGAGAAGATGAGTCGCTCATTAAAAAAAGGTCCTTTCGTGGACGAGAAGTTGAAGATCAAAGTGGATCGCATGATCCGCAGCGGGGACAGAAAGCCTATCAAGACATGGTCCCGTCGCAGCATGATTATTCCTGAATTCGTGGGGCACACGTTTGCCGTGCACAACGGGAGAAAACATTTGCCCGTATTCATAACTGAAAATATGGTTGGTCACAAGCTTGGAGAGTTTTCTCCCACGCGTACCTTCCGCAAACACGGTACCGCGACCGAAGTTTCCGCCGCGCTGAAGTAAGTCAACTGTCATGCAAATAAAATCCTCCACTCGTTTTATTCGCGTATCGCCCCGAAGGGCGCGCAACGTAGCCGACATGATTCGCGGGTTGCCTGTCTCGGAAGCCGCAGGAATCGTGCGCTACACCAACACAAGGGCTGCGGGTCTCATTGCCAAGACGTTGCAATCCGCTATCGCAAACGCAAAGGCGAAAAAGATTGAAGACGTCGATACGATGATGGTAGAAAAAATCACGATAGATGGCGGGCCGATCATTCGACGTTTTATCGCCAGGGCCATGGGTCGCGCAACGCGTATTCGAAAACGCATGGCGCATATCACCATTATTTTGAATGAAGTAGAGAAACCGATTGAGAAGCCCTTTGCAAAAGAGGTAAAAAAGTAAGTTTTGGTTTTTTCCCCTCCTTTGTAAGGAGGGGAAGGGGAGGTAGAGTTTAGATACACGCTCTACCCCACCTAGCCTCCCCTTACAAAGGGGAGGGAAGTGATTTGTTATGCACTTTGTGAAAGTTTAACTGAAAGGGCAAAGGTCTACGTGGGTCAAAAGGTAAATCCTATTGGTTTCAGGGTCGGCGTCTATAAGACGTGGAAGTCCAAGTGGTACGCGGACAAAAAAGACTACGCTGATTTATTGCACGAGGACATCAAGATTCGCGCATTAATAAAAACCAAACTTTATTTCACGGGCGTTCCTAGAATCATCATCGAACGCGCGAGCAATCGCTGCAGAATCACGATATTCACGGCCAGGCCTGGCATCGTGATCGGGCGCAAAGGCGCGGAAATTGAAAAGCTAAAACTTGATCTTTCTAAAATCACGACCAAAGAGATTCAGGTGGACATCGAGGAAGTGAAATCTCCCGAGATGGAAGCGCAACTCGTTGCCGAGAACGTTTCGCAACAACTCGAGAAGAGAGTTTCTTTCCGCCGTGCCATGAAAAAGGCAGTTAGTTCAGCGCTTTCCATGGGCGCTAAGGGCGTAAAGATTAGAGCGAGCGGACGGCTGGGCGGCGCAGAAATCGCGCGCACGGAAGTCTACAAGGAAGGCACCATCCCGCTACACACATTGCGCGCAGACATTGACTACGGCTTTGCAGAGGCCAAGACCACGTTCGGTCTCATTGGCGTAAAGGTTTGGATTTGCAAAGGGGAAATCAAGCCCCAGGTAAAAAAGGGTGTGGAATTGGTAATGAGGGGAAGGGGTCCAGCAGATGTTATTGCCCAAAAGAGTTAAATACCGCAAGAGCCAGCGGGGCAAGGTCAAGGGCAACGCGCAGGCCGGCACGGAGATTAGTTTTGGTGAGTATGCCTTGCAAGTGCTGGAACGCGGATGGATCACCAACACGCAGATTGAAGCATCCCGCGTCGCCATCAGCCGTTTCATGAAGCGAAAGGGCAAGATGTGGATACGCGTGTTTCCTGACAAGTCTGTCACCAAGAAGCCGGCCGAGACTCGCATGGGTAAAGGTAAAGGCGCGCCGGAATTTTGGGTGTGCGTCGTTCGCCCGGGAAATGTGCTTTTTGAATTAGAGGGAATTCCAGAGGTCGCAGCAAAGGATGCGCTGCGACTCGCGGCCAGCAAAATCAGTTTGAGAACAAGATTTTTAAGTCGCAGGAGCGAGTTTTAACATGGACATAAAAGAAATAGTAGACATGACCCAGCAGGAATTGCGCGCAAAAGAAGCCGACCTGAGGCAAGAGCTGTTTAATTTGCGTCTTCAAGCCCGAGGTGGTCGAGTAGAAAAGCCAAGCCGCATACGCGATTTGCGTAGAGACGTGGCGCGTGTAAAAACGATTTTGACGGGGAAAATTGCCCAGGCAGCTGTCGCGGTCAAGGCAAAGCCCGCGGAGCAGGCATCTCAAAAAACGGCAAAGGCATAAGGGAGTATGGTAATGGCCCAAGAAAAAACAGAAGTAGTGCAGCGCGGCAATAGAAAAGAGCGTAAAGGCATTGTGCTCTCCGCTCGCATGACGAAGACCGTGGTGGTGGAATGCCAGCAACAGTTTCGTCATCCGCAGTATAAGAAGGTCGTGCGCTCGTATCAAAAATTTTATGTGCACGATGAAAATGGAACTGCCAAAAAGGGCGATGAAGTGCGTATCGCGGAAACACGCCCTTTGTCCAAGTTGAAGCGATGGAGACTGCTAGAAGTAACAAAGAAAGCGGATCAAGCCAAAGTGGAAGCGACGGACCTCGTATGATTCAAATGAAAACAAAGCTGGAAGTGGCCGATAACACGGGCGGAAAACTCGCGCAGTGCATCAAGGTGCTCGGCAGTACGCGCAGGCGTTATGCTGGGGTTGGGGACGTGATCGTTCTGGCTATCAAGCAGGCGGATCCCGACGGGATGGTCAAGAAGGGCGAAATGGCCAAAGGCGTGATCGTTCGCACCAAAAGCAATATCAAAAGGCCCGACGGTTCCATGTTGCGCTTTGATAAAAACGCCGTGGTGCTTATAGACGATGCTATGAACCCCCGCGGCACGCGCATTTTTGGACCCGTGGCCCGAGAATTGCGAGATAAAAATTTCATGAAAATTGTTTCGCTTGCACCCGAGGTCGTCTAACCATGCAAACCATATTCAAGAAAAATGACAACGTTATCGGAATAGCCGGTCGCAATCGTGGCAAAAAGGGTCGCGTGCTTGCGGTATATCCGCAGACGGGCCGTGTTCTTGTCGAAGGTCTCAACATCGTGAAGAAGGCAGCAAAGCCGAGTCAAAAAAATCCACAAGGCGGATTCATCGAGATCGAGGCCAAGTTTTCCATTTCCAATGTCATGCTGTTCTGCGGTAAATGCGATCGGCGAGTACGGGCGGGACATCGGCGGCTAGCGGATGGAAGCAAAGAACGTTTTTGTAAGAAGTGCCAGGAAATGCTATGAGCACGATGGCCCCATCTAAACCGGCAAGGTTTGCTGAAAAATATCAGGCGACAGTTATACCGGCCATGATGAAAAAGTATGGGTACAAGAATAGTTTTCAGGTGCCTAAATTGCTGAAAATAGTTGTGAACATGGGCGTTGGTGAAGGTGTCAACAATCCCAAAGACGTGGAAGAGGCGGCGGTAGAGCTGGGGTTGATCACGGGTCAAAAACCCATCATCATCAAATCCACGAAGGCCATCTCCAATTTCCATCTCAAAGAAAATACCCCCGTGGGGTGTAAGGTCACGCTGCGCGGTAAGCGCATGTACGAGTTCTTCGACAGATTCGTGAGCGTGGCGCTTCCGCGCGTAAGAGACTTTCGCGGAATTCCGGCCAATTCTTTCGATGGCCGCGGTAACTTTAGCCTGGGTGTTCAGGACCAGGTGATATTTCCGGAAATTGACCTGGATAAAATCAAGCGCACGCAAGGAATGGACATCACGCTGGTAACCTCCAGCAAGACGGACGAAGAGGCTAAAAGCCTGCTCGAGCTGTTCGGTATGCCATTCCGTTCTAACAAAGACAAGGAGTAAGAAACTCGCATGGCAAAGAAATGCCTCATAATCAAGTCTCAAAGGACGCCAAAATTCTCATCCAGAAAATACACGCGTTGCCGCCGCTGCGGCAGGCCCAGAGCCGTGTACCGCCGATTCCAACTCTGTCGCGTATGTTTTCGGCAATTGTCCTTGAATGGCTTGATTCCTGGCGTGATCAAGGCGAGTTGGTGAACCCATGAACATGACTGATCCCATAGCAGACTTTTTGACGCATATTCGCAACGCTGTAGGCGCTAGCCACAACGAGGTGAAGACTCCTTGCTCCAAGATCAAGGTTGCGATCGCCAAAATCTTGAAAGAAGAAGGCTTCATAGACGACTTTGAGGAAATAGTGGCCAAGCCGCAATCCACATTGAAAATTGGCCTGCGCTACACGTCCAATCGCCGACCGGTGCTGCGGCATATCGAGCGCATCAGTAAGCCGGGTTTGCGTATTTACGTGGGTGCGAGCGACATTCCCAAGGTGCTTGGTGGAATAGGCATAGTGATTTTATCCACGCCGAATGGCGTGTTGAGCGGTGAAACCGCGCGCCGGGAGAAACTCGGCGGCGAAGTGATCTGCAAAGTCTGGTAGGAAAAAAGGAAAAATTGCCATGTCGCGCGTAGGAAAACAACCCGTTTTAGTGCCACAGGGTGTGGACATAAAAATTGAAAAGGGCAAGATCTTTGTCGGTGGCCCCAAGGGAAAGCTCACGCAATTGTTCAACGACAAAGTGTCCGTGGCCATGGCCGATGGCAAAATCGTTGTGCAACGGGCCGCGAATGACGGCGCGAGCCGCGCGATGCATGGATCGATTCGCAGCATCGTCGCCAACATGGTCGAGGGTGTGACAAAGGGGTTTACCAAATCGTTGGAGATTCAGGGCGTTGGATTTCGAGCCAAGCTCGAAGGCAAGGTATTGGAACTACAGCTGGGATTCACGCATGCGATCTTGTTCAAGGTGCCGGAAGGTATCACGATCGAGGTGGAGAAAAACGTTTTGGTTCATGTGCGCGGAGCGGACAAGCAAGTGGTGGGCGAAGTTGCGGCTGAGATCCGGCGTTTCTTCCCCCCTGAACCTTACAAAGGCAAGGGTGTTCGCTACGTGGGAGAACACGTGCGACGCAAAGCCGGTAAAGCGGTAGCGTAGGAGAACGTTATGGCAAAGATGATCATTAGGACATTGGCGCGCACGAAGAGGCGCTATAGAACTCGCAACAAAATGATTGGGACACCCGAAAGACCTCGTCTTTCCGTGTACCGGAGCCAGAAAAATATTTTTGCCCAGATCGTGGATGATACCAAGGGCCTGACATTGAGCGCGGCCTCCACGCTGGTCGAGGATTTTAAGACTCAAGCCAAGGGCGATGTCAAGCCACTGGATGCCGCACGCATCGTCGGAAAGATTTTGGCGGCGCGCGCAAAGGAAAAGAACGTGGATAAAATTGTGTTCGATAAATCAGGGTATCAGTATCACGGTCGCGTGAAGGCATTGGCGGAAGGCGCGCGTGAAGGCGGATTGCAGTTTTAGGTTGTATTCCCAGGAGGCATCGTGGTTCAGCAAAGACAAAATAAGCAGAGACAGAGAGACCGGGAGCCTCGCGAAGCGCCGGAATTTATCGAGAAGGTCGTCCGCGTGAACCGTTGCGCCAAGGTGGTGAAGGGTGGTCGCAGATTTAGTTTTAGCGCGTTGGTTGTGGTGGGCAACGGCAAGGGTCGCGTAGGATACGGTTTCGGCAAGGCCAAAGAAGTGGCCGATGCCATCAAGAAGGGTATTGAGGGCGCTAAAAAAGAAATGCATACGGTCGTTTTGTCCAGGACCACTATACCTCACGAGATCGTCGGGGATTTTGGAGCGGCAAGCGTGTTACTCAAGCCGGCTGCACCCGGTACGGGTGTTATTGCGGGTGGCGGCGTGCGCGCAGTACTAGAAGCTGCGGGCATTCGGGATGTGCTGACCAAGTCTTTGGGTTCTGCCAATCCGATGAACGTGGTGAAGGCTACCATGGTTGGCTTGCTAGCGCTGACGGACAAACGCACAATATTCGAAGGTAGGCGCATTCCCATGCCGATCTATAAATCTAAAGAAGAAGGGGCTGCGGTCGTCTAATGGATCTAGCACATTTAACAAATAACAAGGGGGCGAGACATCGCACCAAGCGTCTCGGATGCGGCATTGGTAGCGGACATGGAAAAACTTCCTGTCGTGGGGGCAAAGGACAAACCGCTCGCACGGGCAGCAGCATACGCCCGGGTTTCGAAGGTGGTCAAATGCCGTTGTATCGCCGTTTGCCGAAACGCGGATTCAACAGTTGGACGCCGGATGAGCTCATACCCGTAAGCGTGGGTGATCTTAATGTATTTTCTAACGGAGATATCGTGACGCCCGCAACTCTGAAGGCGCGCGGCCTGGTTAAGAAATTTGAAGGTGGAATTAAAATATTGGGCGACGGAGAGTTGACAAAGAAGTTGACGGTGTTGGTAAACGCATTCAGCAATTCTGCCATTGAAAGAATCAAAGCCGCGGCCGGCCAATGTCGCGTGATTAAAAAAGCGGACGCACTCAAAGATTTTGACGGTGTTGCCGCGTTGGACGTGAAGGCATCCATAGAGGCGAAACCTTACGTGCGCACACCAAAACCTCCGAGAAAATCTAAGGCATCCAAGGGCGGCGCAAAGGCTGCAGTTGTAGCAGCGGTAGCGGTAGCCGCTCCAGCAAAACCTCCCAAAGGAGCGGCGTAAAACTCCATGCTCGCGGCCTTCGGAAATATTTTCAAGATACAAGAGCTTCGCAACAAGATTTTGTTCACGTTGGGTCTTATTGCTGTTTATCGGCTAGGTTCCTATATTCCGACTGCGGGCGTGGACGGGCATCAATTGAGTCAGTTCTTTGAGGATATATCTCGCCGCCAGGGTGGTTCCATATTTGGTATCATGAATTTATTTACCGGAGGTGCTCTCAACAATTGCACAATATTTGCGCTTGGCATCATGCCTTACATCAGTGCGTCCATCGTCTTGCAATTACTCACGGCCGTAATCCCTCATTTGGAGCGCATGATGCGCGAGGGAGAACAAGGAAGAAAGAAACTCATTCAATACACGCGCTATGGCACGGTTGCCTTGGCGTTGTTTCAGTCCTTTTTCATCGCCTTGTGGTTAGAAAATCCGGGCTCTTTCGGGGGTCGCTTGATCGTGCCGCATCCGGGCTGGGCGTTTCGCTTGATGACCATGTTGACGCTGACTTCGGGCACGGCCTTTTTGATGTGGATTGGCGAACAAGTATCGGAGCGCGGAATCGGCAACGGTATCTCGCTTATTATCACCGCAGGTATTGTTTCAAGAATCCCTTCGGCGGGTGAGATGACCTATCAAATGCTGTCTTCGGGAACAGAAGGCGGCGGACGTCACCCTGCTATATTGATATTGATGGCGGCCATGTTGATCGGCGTTATCGTGGGTGTAATTTTGCTCACGCAGGGACAACGCAAAATCCCCGTGCAATATGCCAAGCGCATGATCGGCAGAAAAATGTACGGAGGTCAGAGTACGTACATACCGCTGCGCGTTAATTACGCGGGTGTTATTCCTATTATTTTTGCATCTTCTATATTGCTGTTTCCCGCGACAATTGGCAGCTTTGTGCACGCGGGATTTTTGGGCAAGATAAGTGGATTTCTCACGCCGGGGCAGTTCAGCTACGAATGCCTCTACGTGATGCTGATTGTTTTTTTCAGCTATTTTTGGACGGCAACGCAGTTCAACCCGATTCAATGGGCCGAAGATATGAAGAAGAACGGGGCTTTCATTCCAGGAGTGCGGCCGGGTAAAACGACCGCGGACATGTTGGACAGTGTGATGACGCGCATTACTCTTTCTGGGTCCGTATTCCTCGCTATCATCGCTATTTTGCCCAGCATCATCAGTTCCTGGCTCAAGATTCCGTATCTGATAGCCAGCTTTTTTGGAGGCACGGGATTATTGATCATCGTGGGTGTTATGCTAGACACTATGAAGCAGGTGGAATCGCATCTTCTCATGCGTCATTACGACGGATTTATGAGAAAAGGTAAATTGAAGGGCAGGTATTAGGCTTGAAATGCGCCTGATTTTGTTGGGCCCGCCGGGAGCTGGTAAGGGAACTCACGCGGCTGATCTTTCTAAAAAGTTTGGGACGCCTCATATTTCGACCGGAGAAATTCTCCGGGATGCGGCAAAGCGAGGTACACCGGTGGGCCTAAAGGCTCGGGCGTTCATGGACAAGGGCGAGCTGGTGCCTGATTCTGTGGTCGTGGGGATTGTGGCCGAGCGCTTGAAGGGTGACGATTGCCGAACTGGTTTTATCCTGGATGGATTTCCCAGGAATCTTGCTCAGGCTAGCGAGTTGGACAATGCACTCCGCGCTGCGGGAAGTATCGTGGACTTAGTCCTGTACTTTAGAACCGACACGGACGTGATACTGCGGAGATTGACTGGTCGGCGCGTTTGTAAGAATTGTTCTGTGGGCTATAACGTGTTCACTCTGCCACCAAAAAAAGACGATGTTTGTGATGCGTGTGGCGGACCTCTAATTCAACGCGAGGACGATCAGGAAAAAACAATTTTGAATCGCCTGGCGGTGTACGAACGCGAGACTAAAGATTTGATTGGCTACTATAGCAGCAAGGGCTTTTTGCACACCGTGAATGGAAACCTAGAAAAAGAAGAAGGTTTCCGCGAGATAATTAAAGTTTTGGCTGGCGCGAAAGTTTCCTAGAAACGAGGGCGCCATGGTGATCTTGAAGTCACCGCAGGAAATAGAAAAAATGCGTGCCAGCGGGAGAATAGTTGCAGAAATTCTCGCCACGATTAAAGAGAGAACGCGGCCTGGAATGACAACCGCGGATCTAGATGCGATAGGGCTTGCAATCATGAACGCGCAGAACGTAAAGTCGGCGTTCATCGGGTATCACGGGTATCCGGCGCATATTTGCGTATCGATCAATGAGGAAGTCGTGCACGGAATACCTGGCAAGCGTGTGATTCAAGACGGCGATCTGGTTAGCATTGATGTTGGCGTTTTTAAGGACGGCTACTGCGGGGATGCGGCTTTGTCTTTTGGTGTTGGCAGTGTAAGTGAAGCAAATCAACGGCTGATGACTGCGACAGAGCAGGCTTTGCAGGAAGGCATCAAGAAGGCGTGTTCGGCCAACAGGCTCTATGACATATCCGCGGCGGTTGAGGCGCGAGCGATGGCCGGGGGATACGGGGTGGTGCGCGATTTTGTTGGACATGGCATAGGAACCAGCA
The DNA here is from genome assembly GCA_964583365.1 of uncultured Actinomycetota bacterium. Lineage (GTDB taxonomy): Bacteria > Auribacterota > Ancaeobacteria > Ancaeobacterales > CAZGMX01 > CAZOWS01. Next base: position 13,358 of record CAZOWS010000097.1, on the reverse strand, counting down.
TGCACGAAGACCCGCAAGTCCCAAATTTTGGTAAGCCGAATAGTGGGCCGCGATTGAAAGAAGGTATGGTGTTGGCGATAGAGCCGATGCTCAATGCGGGGACGCATGAAGTAGAGATTTTGAAAGACGGTTGGACAGTTGTGACAAGGGATAGAAAGCCGTCGGCGCATTTTGAGCATACGGTAGCCATCACGGCGGAAGGACCAGAGATTTTGACATGCCTAAAGAAGAGCCTATAAAGGTAGAAGGTGTGGTAGCGGAAACATTGCCCAACACCATGTTTCGCGTGGAATTACAGAACGGACATAGGATACTGGCGCATATTTCCGGCAAGATGAGAATGAATTTCATACGCATTTTGCCAGGCGACAAGGTTGTGGTAGAGATGAGTCCCTATGATTTAACCAAGGGAAGAATCGTCTACCGAGAGAAATAAGAATAGGAGCAAGACCGTGAAAGTAAGAGCATCGGTGAAAAAAATATGCGAACGCTGCGTGATCGTTCGCCGTAAGGGAGTGGTGCGCGTGATTTGTAATAACCCACGGCACAAGCAACGCCAGGGCTAGACGCTAGGAGATACAATGCCAAGACTTGTTGGAGTGGATATACCGAAAGAGAAAAGAATTGAAATTGCGTTGACCTACATCTACGGAATAGGTCTATCGAAATCCCGGGCAATATTGACGGCGGCAAAAATAAAACCCGACATCAGGGCCAAGGACTTGACCGAGGGCGAAGTGCATAGTATCGCCGAAGCCATTCCTAAAGTTTGTCTGGTGGAAGGTGATGTGCGCAGGGTTATCACCGCTAATATCAAGCGCCTCATAGCCATTGGCTGTTATCGTGGGATACGCCATCGCAAGGGTCTCCCCGTGCGTGGACAACGCACGCATACCAACGCCCGCACGCGCAAGGGACCGCGTCAGACAGTTTCGGCAAAACGTGATAAGGGCACTGCGCCTTCGCCGAAACCAGCTGCGGCAGTAAAAAAGTAAGTTATTAGTTTTTGCTTTGTGTGACAGAGTTTAATAGGAGAAAGATAGTATGGCCAAAGAAGCAAAGCAGGCAGAATCAGCGGAAATAGCAGCACCGAAGAAAAAAGATAAAGTTAAAAAGAAGAAGGTTTCTCGGCAGGTTCTCAATGGAGTGGCCCACATACAGGCCACGTTCAACAACACCATCGTGACCATCACCGACACCAAAGGTTTGGTAGTGAGCTGGTCCAGCGCAGGCCGCGTGGGATTCAGTGGCGCTCGCAAAAGCACAGCGTATGCGGCGCAAGTCGTGGCCGAGGATGCAGCCAAGCAGGCAATGGCGCAGGGAATGAAGGACATCGAGGTGTACGTCAAGGGACCCGGAGCAGGGCGCGAATCAGCCATACGCGCGCTTCAGGCGACCGGACTGGCGATCAGCCTCATCAAAGACGTCACGCCGATCCCGCACAACGGGTGCAGACCGCCTAAAAGACGGAGAGTGTAGAAGAGTTCAATAGCTGTTGCTTTGCGTTTAGTATTTGTTTTTTGTGAAGGCGTTGTTAGATTTTTCTTTATTATTTGCACTTTGTGAAAGGGTTAAAAGGCAAATTTCATGGCAAGAGAGACGGGACCAGCATGCAAGCTTTGTCGGCGGGAGGGAGTAAAACTCTTCCTGAAAGGAAACCGCTGTTTTTCATCCAAATGCGCGATCGAAGTACGCAACTTTATCCCGGGTCAACACGGACAGGGTCGTTCTAAACTTTCCGAATACGGGGTACAGCTTCGCGAAAAGCAGAAGCTGCGTCGCATGTACGGCGTTTTGGAAAAACAATTCCAGTTTTATTTCAGCAAGGCGCAGAAATTCCGCGGCGTCACCGGAGAAAAGCTGCTGCAAATCCTGGAAACGCGTTTGGATAACACTCTCTACAAATCTGGTTTTGCGTCCGCGAAGGCCGGCGCGCGCCAGTTGATTCGTCACGGCAATATTCGCGTGAACAATCATAAGGTCAACATCCCTTCCTATCACGTGCGAGCCGGTGACGTGATCGAAGTGAAGAACAAGCCGTCTATTCGCCAGTTGGTCAAAGAGGATTTGGAAGAAACCAAATCACGCGAGATTCCGGGTTGGCTAAAGGTGCATCCCGAGGTGTTTCGCGTAGACGTGATTGCGCTACCGACGCGCGCTGATATTGGAGCGCCCGTATCGGAACAGCTAATCGTCGAGTTGTACTCGAAGTAGTCTTTTTTGTTGTCTAGTTTGAAAGAGCTCAGGTCTCGTTTGGAAATAGCTTTTTCCCCTCCTTTGTAAGGAGGGGAAGGGGAGGTAGAGTGTTGGCTCCACGATCTACCCCACCTAGCCTCCCCTTACAAAGGGGAGGAAGTGAGTAGTTACATTAGTTTTTGCTTTTTGTGACAGAGTTTAATAGGAGGAACATATGTCCGTTAAATTAGGAAGATTTGAAATGCCCAACCGCTTGCAGCGGGAAGAAGAGGGAGCCACACCGACTTACGCCAAATTCGTGGCGGAACCATTTGAGCGTGGATTTGGATACACCGTGGGTAATTCGATTCGCAGAGTGCTCTTGTCTTCTTTGGAAGGCGCCGCGGTCACAACCGTTAAGATTGACGGTTGCCTGCACGAGTACGCAACAATACCGGGCGTCGTCGAAGACGTCAGCGATATCATTCTCAACCTCAAGAAGGTGCTGTTCAAGATACATTCGCGCGTCCCGAAAACACTCACTCTGAAGGCGAATAAAGAGGGAGAACTGAAAGCGTCTGACATTCAAGTCGACAGCAACGTGGAGATCGTGAACCCCGATGCGCATATCGCGACGCTCAACAAGAAGGTAAATCTGCAGATCGAGATGCAAATCGGCATAGGCCGTGGCTATTGGCCTGCGGAGAAGAACAAGCAGGCTGGTCAGCCGATCGGTGTCATTCCGATCGACTCCATATTCACGCCGGTAAAAAAAGTGAAGTACTACGTAGAAAATACGCGCGTAGGACAAATCACGGATTATGACAAGTTGATCCTGGAGATATGGACGGATGGACGCATCACGCCGGAAGAAGCCTTGAAACAGAGCTCGGCCATCATGCAACGACATCTGGATATTTTCGTGGACTACGACAAGAATTACGTGGAGTTTGAAAAGGGTGAAACCTCGCAAAAGGGTGACGAAGCAAGACTGGACAAACTTTTGAGCACGCCTATCAGCGAGATAGAGTTGTCGGTGCGTTCTGCCAATTGCATCAACAACGCCGACATAAAAACCATCGCGGATCTAGTGGTAAAGTCCGAGCCGGAAATGCTGAAGTTCCGCAATTTCGGCAAAAAATCCTTGAACGAGATCAAGGCCATATTGACCACGATGGGGTTGTCCTTGGGCATGAAATTACCGCTTCAACCCGGTGATATCAAGTTGCCGGACGACGCTGGGAGCGAGGCGCCCGTTAAAAAGGAAATGGCCGAGGCATGAGGCACGCGAAGCAATTTCTTAGACTGCACACCGCGCATCGCAGAGCCGATGCGGGACATGTCGTGGCGAGCCTGATCGAGCATGAACAGATTCACACGACGCTGACCAGGGCCAAGGTGGCCGTGCGGCTCACCGACAGGATGATCACGCTGGCAAAAGCGGGCACGCTGGCTGCGCATCGCAAGGCTTCTATATTGATTGGAGATGGCGTAGCGCTGAAAAAACTTTTTGCCGAAATGGGTAAGAGGTATCAAGCCCGAAAGGGCGGTTTCACGCGCTTAGTGCGTGTTATGCCGCGCAAAGGCGATGGCTCGCCAATGGCAATCGTGGAACTCATAGACAGAGTCCCGAAGCCTGTCACCACCGAGAAGGCCGGAGCTAAAGAGAAGGCAAAAAAGCCCGCGATTGCTGCAGCGCCTGCTTCGAAGTGAAATTAGGGACATGACCCAATTCGGCCTTTTGAATTGGGATCGTGTCCCTAATTTCAGTCTTACATTTCGGCATAAGACAAATAGGCAAGACAATTGGGATCGTGTCCCAGTATTTTGTATTTACTAATGTTCTACAGAAACTAATTCGCAGAAACTAATTCGCAGAAACTAATTAGGGACACGATCCCAATTCAAAAAACCGAATTGGGTCATGTACCTAATTAGTTTCTGCTACAATTCTTACCGCATGAGCGACTGCATCTTCTGTAAAATCGTCCGCAAAGAAATACCCGCCGGTCTTGTGGCCGAAGACGAAAATGCCATGGCTTTCATGGACATATCCCCTGCGCGAAAAGGGCATGTGCTCGTGATTTCAAAAAACCATGCCGAGGGCATGCTGGATATTGCCGCCGAAAATTTGTTGGACACCATGCGTCTCGTGCAACGGGTTGCCATAGCGCTCAAAGAGTCCATCGGGCCGGCAGGATTCAGTGTCGTGCAGCTGAATGGCGCGGCCTCCGGACAAACCGTCTTTCACTTGCATTTTCATGTCATTCCGCGTCACCCGGGAGATGGCTTGGCCATGAAATGGAGCCACGAGACCTACGGTGCCGGCGAATTGGAACAGTATCGCGAAAAGATCGCGCATGCTTTGCGGCGACCTGCTGCGCGGTCATGAGAGGACGATGCACGATCCCAGGACTTGTAACTTTTTTGATTTTATTTTTTCTTCCTAGTGCCTACGCCGAAAGGAATACAGCGATGTCTGAGCGAACAACCAGCGACAGCAGCATTTTCAAGAGAACCTTGCCCAACGGTATGACCGTGCTTCTGCGCGAGGACCATCGCGCCCCTGTCGCAGCGCTACAAATGTGGGTCAATACGGGTAGTGCGTTCGAGCAGGAATACGCGGGTACGGGGGTATCGCATTTTCTCGAGCACATGCTTTTCAAAGGTACCGCAAAGCGCGGCGTCGGACAAATCGCCCAGGACATTCAATCCTACGGCGGAGATATCAATGCGTACACGAGCTACGAAGCCACGGTGTTCGCGATCAATATCGAAAGCGGTCAGTTTTTTCACGCGCTAGAAATTCTTGCCGATGCGATCATGCACTCTTCGTTTGATCCGGAGGAATTCAAGAAAGAACAAGAAGTCATCATAAAAGAAATCAACATGAACGACGACGACCCCGAACGTTACGTGAGCCGGCTGTTCTGGGCGACGGCCTACGCCGAACACCCGGCAAAGCATCCGGTGATCGGCTACGAAGAATTGTTCCGTAAATTGACGCGCGACGATGTGTTGCGCTATTACAAAACGCGCTACGTGCCCAACAACATGGTTCTCGTGGCCGCTGGAGATTTTTCAGCCGAGAAAGCCTACGCTGAAATTGAGAAATTGTTCCGCGATTTTCCTCGCGGCATCTGGAATACGCCTATGCTTCCGGCCGAGCCACGCCAACTCAGCCCACGACGCATCACCGAACACCGCGACCTGGGCCAAGCCTACGCGCTAGTGGGTTTTCACGGTCCATCCATGAGCGATCCCGACATGCCGGTCATGGATGTGCTTTCCATTATTCTTGGGGAGGGTAAAAGCTCACGCCTCTATCAAGAGGCGCGCGAAAAGCAGCAGCTCGTGACCAGTATTGCAAGTTGGTCGTACACGCCAAGTTTTCCGGGTGTGTTTGGGGTGTGGGCCAGTTTGGATCCGAAACATCTGGACGCGTTGCTGAGTCTGATCTGGAAACAATTGGAAGCATTGAAAGCAACACCGGTGCGGGAGGCGGAATTGGAAAAGGCCAAGGCCCAGACGCTGCACGAATATTATGCCTCGTTGGAAAGCATGTCGGGACAGGCTTCAGACCTGGGCTCCAGCGAGACAATGACGCATGATCCTTCTTTCTCCAAGGCCTACGTGCGTCAAGTAAGCGAAGTGCGCGCGGCGGACATTCAGCGCGTGGCCAAAAAATACTTTCAACAAGAGTGCAGCAACGAGGTGTTTCTCTTGCCCAAGGACAGTAAGATCGCGAGCAAGGTGGCACCAGAAAAAGCCGCGAAAGAACCGCGCATCACCAAGCACGTGCTAAATAATGGCGTGCGCGTGTTGATTCGCCAGGACCCCAGCGTGCCGACGGTTTCCATCAAGGCGCTCTTCAAGGGCGGCTTGCTTTGCGAGAGCAAAAAAGACAACGGCATCAGCAATCTCTTCTCCGAGATACTGATACAAGGCACGACCAAGCGCTCGGGCGAAATCATCGTCGAGGATCTCGAAAAAGCGGGAGGACAAATCGGGAGCTTTTCGGGCAACAACTCGTTCGGATTTTCTATAGATGTTCTGGCGGAGCGCTGGCAATGGGCCGTGGATTTATTGGGGGAAATTATTCTGGAGCCCGCGTTTCCCGAGCAGATATTCCAAAAAGAAAAACAGGCCGCGCTTCTGGATATTCAATCTCTCGAGGATCAAGTTTTCCAGACCGCCTCGAAGCTTTTCCGCGAGACCCTGTTCGCGGGGCATCCGTATCAATTCGTCCCGCAGGGCAGCAAGGATTCTGTTTCGGGCCTCAACCGCGAGGATTTGCTGCGTTTTTACCGCGAATTTGTGGTCGGCCCGAACACGGTGATTAGCGTCTACGGAGACGTGCAGGAAGCCAAGGTGCTGGCGGCCTTGGAAGTGGGCCTTGCGAAATTGTCGAATCGTCCGGCGCCATTTCCCGTGATTGTGCGACCCGCGTTGCACGAAGCCAAAAAAGTTACCAAAACACAGGACGGCAAGCAGGCGATTATCCTGCTCGGATATCCGTCCGTGGACATGTACGATAAAGATCGCTATACCTTCGAGGTGATGGACGCGCTCTTTTCCGGGTTGGGTTCGCGTGTCTTTAGCGCGATACGTGAGACACATGGCCTCGCGTATCTTGTCGGATGCTATCAGTTGCTCGGCGTAGAACCCGGCGCTTTTGTTTTCTACGTAGGGACTGTGCCCGAGAGCGTCGATTTTGTCGTGGTGGAATTGCAAAAAGAGATCGCCAAGATAAAAAAACATGGCGTGACATCCGAAGAGCTGGAACGCGGCAAGCGCGGGCTTATCGGCGGCCGCAAAATCCAATTGCAGACCAATGCCCAGTTGTCTGCCGTAACGGGAATGGATGAGCTTTACGGTCTTGGCTGGGACGATTATAAAAAGTATTATGAGAGGATCAACGCGGTGACGTTGGAGGATATACGGCGCGTGGCAAACGCGTACTTTGATGACAAGCGCTGCGTGTTGAGTATCGTGCAGCCGCCGGTTGCAAAAAAAGCATCGAGGAGATAAACATGGAAAAGAACAACAACAGAATCACGGAAGTGCAATTCATCAATCTCGTGAGCGCGCTCGCGGCATCGGCGATGCAGCAATTGGGCAAGCTGGTCAGTCCAATCACGGGCAAAACAGAAATCAATTTACTGGGCGCGAAATCCACCATTGACTTGCTCGCAATGCTGCGCGAAAAAACAAAAGGAAATTTGAACGCGGATGAAGAGCAATTGCTGCGTAGCACGATCGCGAATTTGCAGCTCAATTATGTGGCGGAAATGAATCGCCCGGCCGCGGCGGCAGAGGAAAAGAAAGAGATTATAAACTAATGGAATGGGAAGTTCAAAAGGGCGGTTGCCAATGCGAAGGCTGTCGCAGCGCCTTCATGGATCATCAGCTCTATCATTGCCTGTTGATTCTGGGCGCAGAGACATTGCAAAGGCAGGACTATTGCGCGACATGCTGGAATGAAAAAATCGCGCCGGGTTTAGGGTCCACCAAGGATTACGCGGCATGGAGCGCGTATTTTAAGATTGTGTTGCCCGTGCTAAAAGAAGAAGTGATCAAAAAAGATCACGCGCAATCGGTGTTTAGAAAGCTACTGGCTTGTGGCGATCCAACCAAAAAAAATATTCTCTTTGTCATGGCCGTCATGCTGGAGCGAAAGAAAATTCTCAAACAACAAAAAGTCATTCGACAGGAATCGACCGACGGCAGCGCCGCAAAAAAAATCCTCGTGTACGTTCACGGAGAGACCGCGGAAAGCATCACCATAGAAGATCCCCAAATTCCTCTCGCGCAATGGACCAGAATTCAAAAAGAAGTGACCGATCTTTTAGCCGAGGAGTTGGCGGGGTGTTAGTGTGGAATCGGGCATCAGATACAGGAAGGTGCCGTAGTTCCTTCGCTGCTCCGGTCTCCGCGTCGCACCCTTTCGGCGATTTTGTGTCTTGGACCCTCGGCCATAATTGCCGCCGTATCCAAGACACAAAATCGCACGAAGGGTACCCGCTCCGCTCCCGACAGTCGCTGCTCAGGAACTACGGCACCTTCCTGTATCTGACCCATTCCCTAATGTGATTGGTTGGTTTTGCAATTTCCTAAAAGAGTGGCGCCATCGTGGACCACTATCGTGTGGGCGATGATGTCGCCGTCTACATATCCCGTAGAACGTAATTCCACTTTGCCGTCGGCTTGAATCGTTCCGACTAGTTTTCCTTCGATGATCGCGTTGCCCACGCGCACGCTGGCGCGCACGTCGCCGCCCATCGCTATCGTGAGCGTTCCCTTGGTTTGTATGTCTCCGTTGAATCGCCCTTTAATCTGATAGTCCTGCATGTTGATTCTTTTTCCGCATTTGGGACAGAACGCTGATAGGGCGTTGGAAGGGACTTCCTGAGAAGCTTGGCAACCCGGACAATGAATCGTGCGCAGCGAGGAGCGAATGCTTTCTGGCATGCGCGAGGGTTCGTTTCCCGCCAAATCCATGCGCTTGTTGCAGTTCTTGCAAAACGAGGAAATGCCATGCGCGCTGGCCGATTGAGACTGCTGGCAATAGGGACAGACTACCGTTCGCTGTGGTGCCGTAGCAACGGGCACGGGAATTCTCGATGTTACCGGTGGTGGTGTTGGAGGCACGCTGGGCCTGGTTGCCGCGGGCGTAGCCATGGGCTGCGGAGCCGAGAATGGGGCCGCTGCAGGAGCACTTCGTGCTTTGAGAACTACCTTACCACCTGGCCATCGCAACATGGGTGATTAGTACAGATTGTCCCTGATAACCGGCGTTGTTTCGGATGTCTCGGAAACCTGCGCGACGGGCTGCACGGGCGTTGCGTTGAATTTCTCTATTTTTTGCGAGGGATTCACGTCGGACTTTCCGACGAACACGACGCCTTCGGCAATGATGAGACGCGCGGCTTTGATGTCGCCGAAAAGTTGGGCGGTGGATCGCAGCTCAATTTTGTCGGTGGCCACGACATTGCCGTAGACTTTTCCTTCCACGATCAAATTTCCCACCACGATCTCGGCTTTGACTTCGCCATTTTCGCCGACGAGAAATGTACCAGCGGATAGCACCTCTCCCTCAAACTTGCCATCAAGGCGCAAATACTCCTTAAAAGAAAGTGTCCCCTTGATTTCCACGTCAGAACACAGATTCGTCTTGTTGTTATCTGTCGTACGGCTTATCACGGGCGAGGATGAGACAAACTCTCTGGGCCTCTGAAAATTGTTCAACTCCTCGTCTCTTCTGGGTATGCGATTGTCATTGCTAGTGTCGCTGGTGAATTTCTTGAGTAGGCTGCTCATGCGGTACTCCTTTCGTTGTCTTGTCCAAAGTGTTGTAAAAACAGGGAAGCTGCTGCTTCTGGCGTTCATTGTAAGAACGCAGGTCAACGCTTGTCAACGAGTAATTCTTAAAGTAGCATCGAATGATGTCAACGATACATGCCACAGCCATCGTGCATCCCCATGCCAGGCTCGCTTCCGACGTCATTATAGGACCTCACGCCGTCGTAGAAGAAAATGTTTGTCTCGGCGAAGGCAGCCGCGTACTGAGTGGCGCGGTGATCACGGGATGGACAGAAATCGGGAAGAACAACGTGATTCATATGGGCGCTGTCATCGGGCATGAGCCGCAGGATTTGGGTTGGAAGGGCGGGCGTAGCTACACCAAAATCGGTGATGGTAATGTCATCCGCGAGTATGCGACGATTCATCGGGGGACAATCGAAGAATCCACGACCGTGATCGGCAATAATAATTTCCTGATGGCGCTTTCGCATGTCGCGCACAATTGCCAGATCGGGAACAATGTCATCCTGGCCAACGGCGGCCTGCTGGCCGGCTACACCGTTGTCGAGGACAAGGCTTTCATTTCGGGCAATGTGGTCGTGCATCAGCGCACGCGTCTGGGCATGCTTTCGATGATGAGCGGTGGTGGTGCGACGTCCAAAGATGTGCCCCCGTTCATGATCGTGGCAGGCCGCTCGGAAGTATTCGGCGTCAACCTCGTCGGCATGCGCCGCTCGGGATTCAGCCGCGACTCCATACGCCAAATCAAAGAGGCCTATTTGGTTCTGTTCAAATCGGGCTTGGCGACCAAGAACGCAATAGAAAAATTGGAATCCGGCGCGGCCGGCCCGGTTGGTAAAGAGCTACGCTACCTGTTGGATTTCATACAAAATTCTAAAATCGGCATTTGCCGGCCGAAGGTGGAAGATAGAGGGAGATTTGCCACGGGTCCACAAGGCGATTCCGAAGAAGATGTTTAGTATTGAAAACTAGAGGAGTGGCTGATGTCGTTGAAGCCCGAACATAAGGGCAGAGTATTTTGGGGTGGTGTAGTAGCACTATCCTTCCTTGCCTTAGGGCTGAGCATGTTGTCAAAATCTCATCACTCATTACTCATCATCATCGGATGTCTACTCGCCGATTGCGCCATTGGGATCATAAGGACTGAATTCAGCAGGAGACCTAGGGACACAGAAAGTGAACGCACTCAACGAGGACTATCCTTGGGTATACTGCAAAAAATATTATTCTTGGCTTTTGTTGTTCTAGCCATCTTTCTCATTGTCTATGCCCTTACAATGTTGCCTGTTGGCAGTGACCCGATCGTACTAATTTTATTCCTTGGGGCTTTGGCTACTATTCTCTTGTTCTTTTTGTGGTGTCTATCCAAACGCACTTGGTAGGCAACCCAGCCAGATTCGATTAGGAAGGGACAATGTGTTTATGAAAGTGCTAAAAATGATTGTTTGCGTTGTTGGTGCCGTATCCATGGCGGGGGGGATATCACTATTGCCGTTCGGAGACGGCGTTCCCGCTAGGACAACAAGTTTCTTCTATAAAACTGTAGAATTAGGCCTGGATGCGAAGACGGGGCTGATTATGTTCACCATTGGAGCAGTGCTTGCTATAATTGGAATATTTTCGAAGAACAACTGAATTCTCGGGACACAGAAAGACCGCAAGACAACCCAATACATTGGGCGACTACACGACGGCGTAAGCGTCAATCTCGTTTTCCCTAAACTATTATTTTCCCCTCCTCAGAGGTCTGTCGGAGTAGGGACTGTGGTTGCCCACAGCCCCCTCCACGGATCCCGAGCGAGCGGTGTTACCGCACTGGGCTCTTGCCTTAGGTGATAACGCCAAGTCGGATCAACGGCCAGGGATGACAGATATGTGCAGCTGGTAACCAGCGGGTAATGTAGCGTTTCATTCGTTCCCAGTTGGTACGGCTCTTCTGACTGCGCCGGTACAAGGAACGTTTCCACATCCACCCCACCTGCAAACGGAACATGCCTATGGCTCTGCTGTTGGTGGGTACTCCGTAATAGCGAATGTGTCCGCCAACAACTGCTTTAAGCCATTTTCCTACCTCGGCAATGGGTTCATGCATGCGCCGTCTGAGTTCCTCTTTGACTTCTCTCAGTTTCGCCCGCATCCTCTTTCGCACCGTTTGCCTCAATACCGTGTACCTCCCATCCCTGGTCTTCCCGCAAATGTGCGTGAATCCAAGGAAATCAAAGGTCTCGGGCTTGCCCCTTCCGCTCCTGCGCCGGTTTTCAGCCGCAAAACGTCCAAATTCCAGTACACGAGTTTTCTCGGGGTGCAACTCTAATCCAAACTTCGCCATCCTCTCATGAAGTTGCATCAGAAATTGCTCAGCATCCGTCTTGTGCTGGAACCCTGCGATGAAATCATCAGCAAAACGCACGAGGATGACATCCCCGTGTGCTTGCGTCTTCCTCCACCTTTGGACCCAGAGGTCAAACACGTAGTGCAGATATATGTTCGCCAACAAGGGCGATACACTTGCCCCCTGGGGCGTACCCTCTTCACTACACGTCCATGTCCCATCTTCCATTACGCCTGCTTTCAGCCACTTCCGGATCAGCCGTATGACTCGCCGATCCGCTATCCGGTGCTCGATGAACTTCAGCAGCCACCCTTGGTCAATTTTGTCAAAATAACTTCGGATGTCTGCGTCTAGCACCCAATTCACTTTCCTCCGCGATAATCCTACATGAAGCGCATCCAACGCATTGTGCTGGCTTCGCCCAGGTCGGAATCCGTAAGAGAAACCCAGGAAATCCGTTTCGTAGATTGCGTTTAGTACCTTGACTGTTGAACTCTGTGCAATCTTATCCTCCAGAGCCGTTACACCTAGCGGTCTCTGTCGCCCATCAGCCTTTGGTATATACGCCCTACGCACCGGCTTCGCTCGGTACGCCCCACGTTTTAGTCTATCGGCCAGATCTTGTAGATTGCTCTCCAAGTCCTTACCGTAGTCTTTCCACGTCTGACCATCTATGCCAGGCGCCACATTCCTTTTGAGGCCAAAATACGCCTCTCGGAGCCTTTCAGGTTGGTAGATGTGGTGTAGCAGCGTAGTGAACCTTATCTTCCTGTCTCGCTTTGCTACTTGACGCACCCGCTCCAGCTTGCTTTGCGCGCTTTCCCGGTCCTGCGTCCGGCACACGTTTTGCTGGTTCGGGTTCCCTTTGGCCAAGCCGCTTCCCTCCATCCCCTCCGCCATCGGTTGTCCGATTTTGTTCGGAGACTTCGCAGGTACTACTGGCTTGTCCGACTTCCCGTGTTCGTTCATCATAGGCGTTTGTCCTTGGACTTCCCTACACGGCCCGCAACACCATCTGTTACGGGCGAACACGGGTTCTCCCGGTTCTCGCACAAGATGTTTCCGTACATGTTCAGGGTCTTAGACTGCGCAGAACTCCTCAGTGCCTCGCGTTTACGGCTCCGTGGATATTGCCTTCCGCTTTTGCTAACAGCGTCAGCGTTCTGAAGCGCGTTTTCGCAGCTGAATACCTGACCTATACGTTCCCTTGTCAACGCTTCGCCTCCACCCTTACGGATGGCTGTGTATGACTCAGGGCCGGCGTGGGTCGCTAGCCCCTCACCGTACGACTCTTTCATTCGCGACATCTCGTCGGTTTATCCCGGCGCACTAGCAAACCGCCACTTTTTTTCGGATTTTAAGAAAATCTTTGCACGCACCTATTGCAGCTCATAGTGAATAGGGAACCGATAATTGTCTAAGGTCCTTGGTTGCATGTGGTTTAACTCTTCAAGGAGATGCCGGGCGGCCCCGTAGTTACAGGGTCCAGATTTATTTGCAAGATGGTGAGAGGGATTTCGGCTGC
>CAZOWS010000096.1:0-5638 GCA_964583365.1 uncultured Actinomycetota bacterium | reverse complement strand
TTCTTAAAAATGGTTTGCAGCTTTGCCTTGCTCCCCATCCCGCGCAATTCATCCAAACGTCTTTTGGCGCGCTCTTCGAGAGAAGCCGTGAGAAAGAATTTTACCTGGGCTTTCGGAAACACCACGGTACCGATGTCCCTGCCCTCCATGACTACCGAGTGGTCCTTGGCAATTTCCCTCTGCAATTTCACCATCCAATGGCGTATTGCCGCGACACTCGCCAAAATGGATACGTGCTGTGAAATCGCGATGCTGCGAATTTGCTTCGTTACTTCTTTCTCCCCTACCCAAACGCGTCTTCCGTTCGGACTTAACCTCAAGACGCAGTTTCTTACGCAGGCGTACAGAGCCCGCGCATTCGAAAAGTCAGCCTTGCTCGTAAGCGCTTTATACGTTAGCGCGCGATACATAGCTCCCGTATCTAAATAGGAGAATCCTAGCTTTTCCGCCAGCGCGCGGGCCAACGTGCTTTTGCCTGACCCTGAGACGCCGTCTATGGCAATGACTATAGGCTCTGTCATGATGTCACGCTGCGAGCGAGCAAATCAAAAAATCCAGGGAAAGACGTGTCGATAAATTCCGTATCAGACACTACAACCTTGCCCGTGGAGCAAAGCCCCGCGATCGCAAAGCTCATCGCAATGCGATGATCTTTATGGGAATGAATCTCGGCCGCTTGGAAGTCCGTGGGGCCAACTATGCGCAGGCCGTCGGGCAACTCGTCCACGCGCACGCCAATGGCGCGAAGATTTTCACATAGAGCGCTAATCCTGTCGGATTCTTTCACGCGCAATTCCTGCGCGTTGCGAATTTCAGTGACGCCGTGGGCCTTGGCAGCGAGCACGGCCAATATAGGAATTTCATCAATAATGTTTGCGACGAGAGCCGCGTCGTCGAGCGTGATCGCTTTTAACGCCCCATGCTGTGCGGTCACCGAACCGGTCGGCTCGAAGCTATCGTTCTCGTCCACTCGCATTTCAATGCGCGCGCCCATTTTTTTTAAAACAGATAGAAAACCGATGCGCGAGGGGTTGAGGCAAATTCCCTCCACGGTCAAACAAGAACCCTCGACCAGCAAGGCCGCTGCCAACAAAAAAGCCGCGGACGATGGATCTCCGGGAATACGAAGCATGCTGCCGCGCAATTGCTGAGGTCCATGGATGGCTAAAAAATTATTACCCAACTCGAGATGCGCACCCATAGCCCGCATCATGCGCTCGGTGTGATCGCGCGAAGGCGCGGGTTCGTGAAGGATTGTTTTGCCCTGGGCCTGAAGTCCCGCAATCAAAATCGTGGACTTCACCTGCGCGCTGGCCATGGGCATAGTGTACTCCGCACCGTGCAGATTTTTTCCTTCCACGTTCAATGGCGCGAAACCGCCCGAGCGCGAATGCACAAGCGCCCCCATTTGCGCGAGAGGATCCAATATTCTGCCCATCGGTCTTTGTAACAGCGAATTGTCCCCGGTGATCGTTGCCTTGACTCCCGGCTGTCCGGCTAGGAGACCGGCCAATAAACGCGTGCCGGTGCCGGAATTGCCCATGTCCAGCGCGCGAGTCGGGCTGCGCAGGCTTCCGAGACCTTTGCCGTGGACTTCGTAGGATTTTGGCGCGAGCTTTTTTACCGTGACGCCGAGGTCTTCGACGGCCTTTAGCGTGGCTAGACAATCGGCGCTTTCTAAAAAATTATCCAGTTGAGAATTGCCTTGGGCCAGCGCGCCCAAAAGGGCTGCGCGATGCGAAATAGACTTGTCTCCGGGGACTTGCACCGTACCTGCCACGCGACGTGCGGGCTGGACAATGCGCGTGGTCATGCGATTTTGGAGCGCGTGCTTTGGGAAGCGCGAAAAAAAGCCAGCAACCCTTCTTTGTTCCGCTTCTCCACCATTTCTCGCACGCCTTCTAATTGCTCAATGTAGGAGGTTGTCGCTTGCGTGACTGCCCAGCGATTGTTCAAAACGATGTCCACCCACAATTCAGGAGGACTCGCAGCAATGCGTGTCATGTCGCGGAAGCTGGGGCCAATGAATTTCAACGGATCTTCAAAACCCTCACCTGCCTTGATGGTGCTGTGCATGAGAACCGCAGCAAGCACATGCGGCAAATGACTCACGGCTGCAATCACGCGATCGTGATCACGCGCGTCGGACAAACAACATTTGCAACCCAGCGCGCGCCAGAATTTTTGTACCTGCGCAAGCGCCTTAGGATCTGTCTTGGGCGTCGGCGTCAAAATGCAAAGGGCTTTTTCGAATAGCGCGCCATTCGCGGCTTCTATGCCATTTTTTTCCGAGCCGGCCATCGGATGCGAGCCGACAAATTTTCCTTTGCGCGCAAAAACTTCTTCGAGCGACGCGACCACGGGTCCTTTGACGCTACCCACGTCGGTGATGATGGTGTTGGCCCCCACGTGCAGGAGAATATCCTTGGCGCAATGCTCCATCGCGGAAACAGGCACGGCGAGCAGGACTAAATCGGATCCGGGGATAGCGTCAACATAATCCTGGACTACGGCGTCGGCAGCTTTGGCCTTTAGAATCGCTGCCTTGTGTTTGGTGTCGCGCGTGAGACCGACCACGCGCTTGGCGATTTTTAACTTCTTGACCGCTATGCCGACAGAGCCGCCGATCAAGCCCATGCCCACGATGGTGATTTTTTCGAACAGGGGCATACTAGATCAACGTTCGTCCGACTGCTTTAGCCAAGGGATCCAATTCGGCCATGAGCCGCGCGAATTTTTTCGGCAGCATGGATTGAGGGCCATCGGAGAGCGCTATTTCCGGATTGTTGTGTACTTCGATGATCAGTCCGTCGGCTCCGGCCGCGATAGAGGCCTTGGCCAGCGGCGCAACAAATTCCCATTTTCCAGCCGCATGGCTCGGATCGAGGAACACGGGTAAATGCGACAACGCCTTGATCACGGGCACAGCGCTCACGTCCAGCGTGTTGCGCGTTGCGTCTTCAAAGGTGCGAATGCCGCGCTCGCACAAGATCACGTTCATGTTGCCTTCGGAGCAAATGTATTCGGCGCTCAGCAACAATTCTTTGATCGTGGAGCTGAGTCCGCGCTTTAGCAAGACGGGTTTCTTCGCCTGCCCGACTTGTTTGAGCAACGTAAAATTTTGCATGTTGCGCGCGCCAACTTGAATGATGTCGGCGTATTTTTCGACCATCTCCACGTCGCGCGGGTCCATGACTTCGGTGACCACGGGCATTTTGAATTTTGCGCCGGCTTCGGCGAGAAGCTTGAGACCCTCTTCGCCCAACCCCTGAAACGCATAGGGCGATGTGCGGGGTTTGAACGCACCTCCGCGCAGGATTTTAGCGCCCGAGTGTTGCACGTCCTTGGCGATTTGCAAGAGCATGTCGCGATTCTCCACCGCGCAGGGACCCGCGGCGATGGCCAGATGTTTGCCGCCAATCTCAACGCCGCATGTCTTGATGACCGTATCCTTGGGATGAAATTCGCGGCTCACCAATTTGTAAGGCTTGAGGACCTGCATGACTTTTTCAACGCCCGGGAAAGCTTCGAGCGGCAGGCTGCACAGGAGATCTTCGTCTCCGATGAGACCGATGATGGTTCTCTCGATACCCTCCGAGACCATCGTGCGCAGGCCTAGTTCGGTCATTTTTTCTAGGATATGATCTTTCTGATGCTTGGTGGCTTCTGGTTTCAAAACGATAATCATGCCGACTCCTTCTCTTGTGAATGGTTTTGTTTTCAAAATGAATTCTTCAACATTATCCGCCGCAATCGGGTTTTGCCATATGCCTTCGCTGCTCCCGCCTCCGCGCGTACCCTGTTGGTGCAATAGGGTTTTGGACCCTCGGCTATAAAAGCCGCCGTCTCCAAAACCCTATTGCACTCAACTGGGCCCACGCGCTCCCGGCGAGTCGCTGCTCAGGCATATGGCAAAACCCGATTGCTTCATCTTATTGAGAACCCAAGATAATCTTTTTTAACTCTCGTATGAATCTGCGATTTTGCTGCATCGTTCCGACCGTGACGCGCACGTGATGCTTCAAGCCGTACGCATGCATCGAGCGCACGATAATACCTGTTTTTAGCAAGCGTCGGAACAGTTCCTCCGCGGTCAACGGTGCGACGTCCACGACCACGAAATTTGTCCAGGATGGGACATGGGACAATCCTAGCTTGTCGAATTCGGTGGCTAGGTATTTTCTGCCCGTGGAGACCATTTGGCGCGTTTTGCGAATATGAGCGTTATCGTCCAACGCCGCGCAGGCAGCCACTTGGGCTAGCGTGTTGGTGTTGAATGGGGGGCGCACGCGATTGAGCCAGTCGGAAATTTTGGGATTGCTGATTCCGTAGCCGATGCGAAGTCCGGCGAGTCCAACGATTTTGGAAAACGTGCGCATCACGACAATGTTTTTCCCTCTGCGCACCTCGGCCACGGAATCTGGAAAATCGGCGTCCTCGACGAATTCCACGTAGGCCTCGTCCATCACGATCACCACATGCTCGGGGACGCGCTGTAAAAAACGCTTGAACTCTTTGGCACGAAAAATTGTGCCTGTCGGATTATTGGGATTGCACAGAACAATGACTTTCGTCTTCGGCCCTATGCGGGCCGCCATCGCGTCTAGATCAAAGCGCCAGTCTTTGAGGGGCACCTCGATGAGCTTCGCGTGGGCGATCTTCGCGAATATCGGGTACATCAAAAAAGTCGTCTGTGCGGTCAGGACTTCATCCCCTGCGTTTACGAATGCCCAGAGGACAAAAGTCAAAATGTCGCTGGAGCCGTTGCCGAGAGTAAAACAGGCGATGTCCAAATCGAATTTCTTCGCCAGTTTTTCGCGCAGCAGCAACCCTGCGCCATCCGGGTACAAATGGAGCGATCCCAGATTTTTCCGAATCGCCTGTAACGCGCGCGGCGAAGGTCCCAGCGGATTTTCATTGGACGCGAGCTTCACGATATCTTTCAAACCCATCTCGCGGGCGACATCGGCTATGGGTTTGCCGGGTTGATAGGCCGCTAACTGTTGCACCGCATCGCGCACGAGGCTTTGAGCCGGAATCATGGCGTTTGCTTGTCCGCGCGCGGATAGGATCCGAGAATTTTTAGAAAATCACATTTCTTGGCAAGACGCGCGAGCGCAGCGGCCACCTTGGGCTCCCCCGCATGACCATTGAAATCAACGAAGAACACGTATTCCCATGCTTTTTTCTTGGACGGTCGCGACTCGATTTTGGTCAAATTTATTTTGCAGGACAGGAAAAATCCGAGCACTGCGTGCAGCGCCCCGACCTTGTCCTTGACCGAAAACATGATCGATGTCCTGTCCTGCCCTGTTTTAGGCCCGAACTCTTTGGATATGACCAAAAATCTTGTGATGTTATCCGAGCTGTCCTGAATGGCACGCCCGAGTATCTTCAAACCGTACATGCCTGCGGCTAATTCGCTCGCTATGGCTGCGGAACCTTTTTCCTTGGCCGTTATTTGCGCTGCGCGGGTAGTACTCGAGACGTCCACTAGCTCCGCCGAAGGCACGTTGGCCATCAACCATTCGCGGCATTGCCCGAGCGCCTGCGGATTGGAGTAAACTCTCTTTATCGCCGAGAGCTTTCCCGCGCGGGTCAACAAGTGATGCGCGATGTCGAAATAAATTTCCGCGTA
>CAZOWS010000095.1:0-4023 GCA_964583365.1 uncultured Actinomycetota bacterium | reverse complement strand
CCTTAGCTTTGAAAATGTCACGGTCGCGTCCATGGCGCAGCGGAACGTGCTTGTGACTGTTAGTTTGACCCTTCCGGCAAAGGAAAAAATAGCGCTGGTCGGATTGACCGGGGCAGGCAAGTCCACGATGTTTGGTCTCATACTTCGCTTTTATACGGGCTGGCAGGGTGTGATTCGCTATCAAGGGTGCGACACGATGACTATGCCGCTCGCCGAACTGCGCGCGCAATTCGGCGTCGTTTTTCAGGAACCGTTTTTGTTCAATGGCACCGTGCGGGAGAATATCCTGTATGGTTCCCTGGGTGCTACAGAAGAGGAAATGATTCGAGCTGCTACGGCAGCCCGCGCGCATGATTTTATCGCCAAGCTGCCAAAAGGCTACGAAAGCTGGGTTGGCGAAAGAGGCGTCAAGCTTTCGGTCGGAGAGAAGCAACGCGTGACCATTGCGCGCGCACTTTTAAGAAATGCCCCGGTGATTTTGCTGGATGAAGCCACGTCCAATCTGGATTCCCAAACAGAGACCGCAATTCAGGAGGCCCTCGAAGAATTGACGCGGGACAAAACAGTTTTGATTATCGCCCATCGCCTGGCAACCGTGATGCATGCTGATCGCATTGTCGTGCTCCACGAAGGAGGTATTCGCGCAGTGGGGACGCATGCTGAGCTCTACGCCAAGGATTCGCTGTATCGCAGCTTGATAGAAAATCATTTTCGGTTCTCCAATTTGACGGAAACCGCTGCCCCGCCTCACTAGACAATCACACAAGTAGCTTATTTTATGTGACTTGTGTCAACAAGCCTTGACAAATCCCGATTTCGCGGTTATGATAAAGCACAGTGATTAGCTTTACGGCCACCGAAAGGGGAAAATAAAATGTCAGCCGATGAGATCCAGGAGATCATACGACGCAGCGTAACAGACAGGGCCTTCGCGAAGGCCTTGCGCGATCATTTTCACAAGGCTTTGGAAGGATATAAATTGAGTTCTGTTGAAATGGCCGCCTTGAGGGCCATGCAAATCGAATTCGTTACTAGGAAAGCGCATCATCATCGTCCCAAAAAGAACGCCCGCCCCAAATATTCTGCGCATACGGATTATTATCAGTTGGATTAGGGGTTTCTTTGCCGCGTTGATTCTTGCGCTTTACCGTCCTTTCCTATTAAATACCGTTCGTGGAAAAGCATTGGAATAAAGTCCTTTTGTCTGCAGGTCAAATCCAGCGCAGGATTCGGGGCTTGGGCAGGCAAATCACGTCGGACTACCATCACGAAGAATTGTTGCTCGTTGCGGTGCTCAAAGGCAGCTTCGTTTTCCTCGGGGATTTGATTCGGCAGATCAAATCCCCATTGTCGGTGGATTTTCTGGAAGTCGCAAGCTACGGCGCGGGTACTACTAGCTCTCGCCGCCCCAAACTTGTTAAAGACGTTACCGAGTCTCTCGCGGGTAAAACAGTATTGGTCGTGGACGATATTTTGGACTCAGGCCACACGCTGCAATTTGTTTTGAATCATTTGAAAAAGAAAAAGCCTAAATGCATTAAAACCTGTGTGTTATTGGATCGCCGAGACCGGCGTGAAATCCCATTGAAACCAGACTATTTGGCGTTCGCGATAGCGGATCATTTTGTCGTGGGCTATGGGTTGGATTATCAAGGGGGGTTGAGACATCTTCCGTTTATTGCGACGCTCAGTTCCGTCCCTCACCCTGCCCTCTCCCGCGGGGCGAGGGTTAAGAGGCGCGCGCGATGATCACGCGTTGGGTGGAAGAGCTTTGGGCCTCCCCGCAGTACGAAGGCCAATTCGTGCATCATCAAATCATTCCCGCACGGCCGGCCGAGAACCAAGCGTATCCTGATTATCTGCATCCGCGATTGAAGGCGTTGCTGGCTAAGCAGGGCGTTGCAAAACTCTATGGCCATCAGAGGCGCGCGCTGGATCTATTGCGCGAGGGTAAAAACGTGGCCGTGACGACTCCCACGGGCAGTGGCAAATCCTTGATCTATCATTTGGCCGTGCTCAACGAAATTCTGCACAATCCCAAGGCCCGCGCGCTGTATTTATTTCCGCTAAAAGCCCTCGAGCAGGACCAGGCGCAAATTCTTACCGAAATGATTGAGGCACTGGGTGCAGGCGACGAAATTCGCGCGGCCGTGTACGATGGCGACACGCCGCAGCATACGCGCCGCAAAATTCAGGCGAATCCGCCGAACATTCTGATCAGCAATCCCGACATGTTGCATCTTTCTTTTCTGCCCGGGCACGAGGCTTGGCGTCCTTTGTTTGAGAATTTGCGCTTTGTGGTTGTGGACGAATTGTCCACGTATCGCGGCGTGTTTGGATCGCATTTTCACCAAGTTGCAAAAAGATTGCATCGCGTGCTGGAAAATGTCGGTGCAAGTCCGCAGTTTATTTGCTGCTCGGCAACGGTGAACAACGCCAAGGAATTCGTGACAAAGTTGATGGGGCGAGATTTTGACCTGATAGCGGAGAGTGGTGCGCCGCAGACGCAGAGGCATTTCCTGTTTTTGAACCCGACGGGTAGCCCGTACACCGAAGGCGCGAATCTTTTTTTGCGCGGTGTTGAGGCGGGGCTTAAGACTATAGCTTTCACGAAGGCGCGAAAGATTACCGAGCTCGTGCACACGTGGGTATTGGAGAAAGCGCCGCATTTAAAGGATAGGGTGAGCTCCTATCGCGCGGGCTACATGCCCGAGGAGCGACGCGAAATCGAGAACAAACTTTTTCAAAATGAGTTGGACGGCGTGATTAGCACGAGCGCGCTGGAAATGGGCATAGACATCGGTGGACTTGATCTGTGTCTTTTGATCGGCTATCCGGGGACGGTTACGAGCACGTGGCAACGCGGAGGACGCGTGGGACGCGGCCAGCGCGACTCGGCGATTATTCTAATCGCTCAGCAGGATGCGCTGGACCAGTATTTCATGAAGAATCCCAGGGATTTTTTCGGTCGCGCCTGCGAGAACGCGATCATTGACACGCACAATCGCGAGATTCTTCAACATCATCTCGTGTGCGCGGCCAGCGAAATCCCACTGGGTAAGAAAGACAAGCAATACGATTTTGCCTCCTGCGCGGTTGCGCTGCGCGAATTGGAGATCACGCATCGGCTGCTCAAGAGCGCCACCGAGGATGTTTGGTACAGCGCCCAAACCAGGCCGCAGCGGCTCGTGAACATCCGTTCGACGGGCGAGGGTTTCACCATATTCGAAGAGGCGGGGCGCGCTCCGATCGGTGAGGTGGGAGGCGCGCGCGCATACGGCGAATGCCATGCGGGGGCTATCTATCTTCATCGCGGCAAACAATATCAGGTCACGCGCATGGATTTGGAACATCGCAACGTGTACGTGCAGCAATCCTGGGAGAGTTATTTCACGCAGTCCAAGGCCGAGAAGGAGACCGCGATTCTATCGCAAGATAAAATGCGTTCCTCCATTACTTACATGGCGAACACTCTCCAAAGCGGTAGTGGCGAGCGGCCTGCCGGAAATTTTATGTTGAAGTTGGGCCGCCTGAAAGTAACCGAGCGCGTGACGGGTTATGACAAGAAAGCGCTGCGAGGCCAGCAGGTGCTGGATTCGCATACGTTGGATATGCCGCCCGTGATTTTCGAGACGGTTGGCTTGTGGATAGAGATAGAGCAATCACTCGTCGAACGCATTACCTCCCGAGGGTTCCATTATATGGGAGCAATTCACGCGATGGAGCACGCGATGATTTCGCTGTTCCCGTTGTTCGCGCTTTGCGACCGTTCGGACGTGGGAGGCATCTCCTATCCGCTGCATCCGCAGCTCGGGAAATCCGCGATTTTTATTTACGATGGCGTGCCGGGCGGCATCGGGCTTGCTGAGCGCTGCTACGACGTGGTGGAGGAATTGATCGGCAGGACCTTGAAATTGTTGCAGGGGTGTTCGTGCGCTGATGGGTGTCCGTCCTGCGTGCATTCACCAAAATGTGGCAACGGGAATAGGCCTTTGGACAAACGCGGCGCGATAGTATTGATGG
>CAZOWS010000094.1:0-3034 GCA_964583365.1 uncultured Actinomycetota bacterium | reverse complement strand
AAAATCAATGTTCGTTGCTTCTTTCAACGCATCAAAGAACGTCACACGCCTCCAGGGAGTCGTCAAATCCAATTTTGGCTTGATCGCGAGGTCCCGCACGAGCGTATCCACCAATTCCTCGGTGAGATTCATCATCGTCTGATAATCTTCGTACGCCGCGTACACCTCCAACATCGTGAACTCGGGATTGTGACGACGCGAAATCCCTTCGTTGCGAAAGTTCCGGTTCATCTCGTAAACCCGATCCAAACCGCCGACCAGCAATCGCTTCAAAAACAATTCGGGCGCAATGCGCAGATACAGATCCGTATCCAGCGCCTCGTGATGCGTTATAAAAGGTTTGGCTACCGCGCCGCCTGCCATAGCCTGCATCATCGGCGTTTCTACTTCCAAATAGCCTTTGCCATCCAAAACCTCGCGAATTTTGCGCGTGACCGCGCTGCGCAACAGAAACACCTCGCGCACCTCTTCGTTCGAAATCAAATCCAAATAGCGCTGGCGATAGCGTGTCTCAACATCTTTCAAGCCATGCCATTTTTCGGGCAGCGGCAGCAGCGACTTGGTCAAGAAAGTAAACCCCTGCACATGCACGCTCACCTCGCCCGTGCGCGTCTTGAACAGCGGCCCTTCCACACCGATAAAGTCCCCCAAATCGCAAAGCTCGAAAATATCGAAAAGTTCTTTCAATTCATCCTTACGAAAATATGCCTGTATACGCCCCGAGTGATCCCGCAAATCCACAAAAGCCGTCTTCCCATGCCCGCGAAGCCCCATGATGCGGCCGCAGACACTGACTTTCAGCTCCACCTTCGCAACAGCCTTACTCCCTCCCCCCTCGAGGGGGAGGGCCGGGGTGGGGGGGCTAGCAATCTCGCCGCCAAGCTTCACCGCCTCCACAATCAAATGCGTGCGCTCATACTTGCGCCCAAAAGGCTCAATCCCCAATTTCTTGAGGGCCTCTAACTTGTTGCGCCGTTCCAAAAGAAAATCTTTAATGGGTTCCATGGTCTCCCGCGTAATTTTCCAGTAAAACGTGGAAGGATAAGCCCTTAGAAAAGGGCTGTCAATAAAAACTGGCGTTGATGGCGTGACTTACGGGTATTCATTTTCATCCTCTAAAACAGCAAATGCGTCGAGAACCGCATCGCAAAGGAAGTTTTCTAACAAACTAGAATCCCCATGGAGCTGAGACTTGTTCAGATAGAGAATGTAGAAACGCCTATTCTCTTGGCGAATGATCGCGGGAGGAAGATTTGCTCGCAACAACATCGCGTCCAAGAGCAATCTTCCCACACGGCCATTCCCGTCCGAAAAAGGGTGAACCCTTTCAAAGCGACTGTGAATGTTTGCCGCAAGAGCGAGGATATCCTTGCTCTTGGCCTTGTCCTTGGAAGACAACACATCTTGAAACAATCCCTTCATGAGGACAGGCACTTTCAAATAGTTTGCCGTTGGAACCTGGGACCCGACAATTCGCACACCGTGATTTCGATACCTACCCGCATCCTCTCGTATCCCGTTGAGTAACATGGCATGCAGCTTAAGGACAAAAGCCTCGTTCAGGGGCAGATTTTCTTCCAGATGCCTAAAGAGATACCCCAGAGCGGCCTGATGATTCTTCACCTCCATTTGTTCGATAATGGTCTTATCCGGCAGCGCCGCGTTTTCAAACATGATCGCCGCGGTATCAGACTCCGAAAGAGAGCTGCCCTCCAGCCGATTGGTGTTGTAGGTAAGGGCGAGCGCAAACTCGTCGTACAAGTCCTTGCGAGAGCGAAGGAACCGTAGAACATCCTTTCTTTCGCTACATTTTCGCGCAATCGCCACCTTCTTGGCTTCCAGGACATTGGCCGGAATGACATTTTGCCCCGTCGTCCGTAAGTAAAACGCATCGATGCGCAATGCCGCCCCCTTGCGAGGAAAGGACCGGCCGTTGATCCAGCTGTTGAGCGTGGCGAAAGACACCCCCAATTCCGCAGCCAGTTTCTCCTGGGACTTGCGCGTGAGGCGTTGGACGAGCTGGAGTTTTTCCTTTATAGTCATTGGTATATATTACATAACTTTATAAAGTATTTCAATATCTTAAATAGTTATAAATTTATGAAATGAAGCAACATTTCGGTTTCCTGTCATCCTGAGCCGCTAGGCGAAGGATCTTGATTTATTTGCCTCATTGCTCGTGCCTATAATCGCAACTTGGAAACCGAGGTGAGGTTTACGGTGTCTGTCCCCTGATCTCAGGAAATGGAATTTGGGTTTAGTGCTGTTTCCCCAAATCTCTTTACAACGACGCTTCAAAAAAAGCGTTGGCTGGTATCGGCGGCTCGAAGGACCATAGCACATGGCCATTGAGGTCACAACCTGCTTTCGTAACGGCGACATCGCTAGAACTTCCTCGTGTACCGATTTGCGGCAATCTAAGGATAAAACGTTCCTGCCCATTCCTATCTCTGCCATTAGGTGCTAGCGTGATAGCATTCAAAATATCTTTAAATTGCCTGGCTGAATTTGTTTCCGCAACAGCTGCCTGAAGACAGACCTGCCGTAGGGCGGTGATATTATCCGCACCCAAAGTCGCTATTCTGATTTCAAAATCTGCGAATGCTTGTAGACATTCACGAAATTCGTAGGGCGAATGAGATACCGCGACAGATGTCTTAAAACCCGCCTGCCGGAGATCAGATACACAATGCGCGGCCAAGGGTGCAATTTTAATTTCAAAGTCTACGAAAGCTTGCAAATATTCGCCATGTTCATGTTCCGTCTTTGCCTTCGTAGCCACAGCGGGGCCTACGATCGTAATAAGGTAGCCTGGGGAAATTCGTGATAGGGCTAGCACATTTGCACGATCCAATACTGTCCCAAACCACCCCGATCGATCGCCCAGGGACAGGAGACTATCGGGTAGAGTTTTCTGCAGGAGTTCCCTCTTGAATACTTGGTGTTCCTTGGCATGGGCAGCAAAAAGAATCATGGGACCGAACCACTCCGACTTACCTTGAATCTTTTTTATCAGCAAGGGCAGGTCTTCATC
>CAZOWS010000093.1:0-2947 GCA_964583365.1 uncultured Actinomycetota bacterium | reverse complement strand
TGCCGTTTGAGGCCCAAATTCTATTCCGAGAAGTTTCTGGTGATATTTTTCGATGGCTCTAATCAATTGCAGGTTTGCGTTATCGCCAATTTTGCTGAACGCTTCGCATACAGTCTCTCTCTTGATTTTATTTTTTTCCTTGGCAAGTAAATCGATTACACGTTGAATCGCTTCAAAGTCACCTTTGTCCGCCAATGCTTCCGCAATGTGTCCTTCCCAACCCGATGCGCGAGCATCCTCGTATAGCCGAAGGAGCCAGCGATGGGCAGCCGGCAAATTTATTTTACCTAGCATACGAATCCCCCACCGTGCTTGCTCGTAATCACGCTTGCGGTAGCGCGCAATCAGCATATTGAGGGGCTTCTTGGCTTTCAGCACTTCGACCTCTGTTATGCCTTGATGAATCAGGTATAAACGCCGCGTCCCGGGGCGATACGCGAGTTCGCGCAGTCGCGGACGCAGACCCAATGTCTTTTTCCTGAGTATCTCAGCAACTTTTGTGTCGAGCACATGCCTCGCCGCCTTGATCGCCTCCGAAGTTTTTCCGTTCGCCACCGCCGCATCCGACAGCAAGCGCAGCGGTTTGCCGAACAACAAATCCTCTTGCCAATAATGCGTGAGCAACTCGGCAATAAAAAACTCTCCGGAATCGTTGGGACCATAATTATTTTCGAACTCTCTTCGTAATTGCGCGAGTCCCAGCGGGCCCAAATGCGCCAAGAGAGCCATTTCTACGGATTCAACGACGGCCGGCATGAACAGCAAGGCATGCGCGTCTTCATGGAATCGCACTGTCCCCTCCACGCTCTTAGGAGAAACCCTGTTTTCATTGCTAACAATTCCCTTGAGCGCCTGTGCAACCGCAGCGATCACCTTCGCGCTTTCCCAGTGAACTTTCCCATCGACCCTCATGCGCGCCAGACCACGCACATCCACGATATTCTCCAGCTCTGTTTGGCTAATTCCCAATTCGGACAATTGCGGTTGCAATGCCTTCTTCAACGCCACGCGAATATGTCTGGGAAAATGATGCGGCATAAAATCCAAGTCCGGCGGCTGAGCAGCATGTATGCTGGCGATGGCGCTCTGAATCACCTCTTTTAAAGCATGCCTGGTTTGAAGAAGTTCTTGGAGCTTCGGTATGTCTTCTAGGTTCCCGAAAGCTCCAAGGGATGTGATCGCGGCGCTACAGAGAGAATCATCGGGATCGTCGATATAGCGTAAAACAATTTTCCTGGCTTTGTTCGCAGATGGTCCTTTCATACGCCCCAAAAACAATAAGAGATAGTGTTTCACATGTAGCAATGCTGGAGACACCAATGCCTTTTCCATCGCATCCACGGCTATCCCCCCCATAGAGTCAAGGCTGGCAATCATACATTGCACCTCTGTCGATGAAGGGCTTAGGTGATCTCGGTGCGTATTCAATAGGGTAATGATTATTCTTGCCGCGACCGGGGGTGTGGCCAGAGTTAGTTTTTCAATATCACGTGCTTTTAGATTGCGAAATAGTTTGGAGATTAGTTCGGCAAATACAGGTTGATTGTAAATCTTGGCCATGGCAAACCCTGCTGATTCAGCGATTGCCGGGCTGGGACCCTCGTTTGCGTATTCCAGTAATTCAAGAATTTTTTCGCCTTCCGCTTTTCCGCCATATTCACGCATAGACCCCACAATCACCGCTTCGAGCGGATAAAAATCCTCGTCATCGAACGACGTGTTCAACATTCCCTTCATGGATGCCGGAGCCGTTGACCATAATTTTTGAACCTGTTTGGCGTCCAATGTATATTTAAGGTAGTGCTTGAATAATTGTTTTCGGTAGGTAAGCAATTTTGTTAATAAATCCTGGAAATAGGCTGCAACGCGCGCGCCTCCGCTATTTCTTAGAACGTGGAGCAGGCTGATGATGGCTTGAAATGGATATTCACGACGGGGATCGCTTAAACGCTGGATGATGACATCAACAGCCTTAGGGCCGGCTCTGGAAAGAATCTCTTCGAGATCGGGGTACCATTGATCATCATCCATGCGATCGTATATACCTAAAAGTCCGTCGACGACCTTGGGAAGATCCCCATCCTTCAATTGCATGAACAGCTCGGTGGGTGGTCGCAACTGATTACGATTCAGGCTGTATAGATTGAAGAAACTTAGCACAATTTCCGGGTCTGTTACATTGGCAAACAACTCAATCATCTCGGGGTCATAAATGATGTCTCCATAACGGATCAAATCCTTGAGCATACGCAGTATCTCAGCTCGATTACCTGCTTGCAGCATCGGTTCCATAAACCATGGATATTCGTACTGCCCGACGGATATTTCTAAATATGGAATGACGCTGCGATCTTTTAAATACGCCAACCCTCTGATCAAGTCTTGCTGATCCTTATTAAAATTGCCCATACACGGGATGGATTTCAAAGCCTTGCGCAAAACAGGTAGGGAGCTTTTATCACCAAGTTTTCCGAGGGCAAGGGCCACGCGGCCATTCACTTTGCCGTCCCTCATTTTCAGATGGGCTTGAAGGGCTTTGATCGCGGATGGACCACCGATTTGTGTAAGCGTTTCAATGTTGAAGCCGCCATTAAATGCCTCGGGGGATACCATGCCAATGGTGCTAGCGGCCGGCTCATACCGGAGCGTACCCAAGAGTTGCATAACTAAATTACGTAGTAATAATTCCTGTGAATACAATGCCTGTGACGCATCACTAACAATGGGCAAGAGTTTGTCCAATCCCTCTGCGGGCATAGCCAGACGATTCAGATCCTTTGCTGCCGTCACGCGTTCCCTAACAGGTCGGCTGGCATCAGCAACCGTATCTATCAACAACGCGAGCGGATCTTTTATCCCAGCTGGAATAGGCGTCTTTATCTTCATCGCACGCAACATTTCTGCGCGCAGCGGCGATTGCATGATTTGCTCTTTCGCGTGCTGCATG
>CAZOWS010000092.1:0-2949 GCA_964583365.1 uncultured Actinomycetota bacterium | reverse complement strand
TGCATTCTTCGTTCAGTTTTGTTAACTTTTCGTCCAATGCCTTAATCTTCTCAGGAATTTGCTTTACCTCTTTCAGCTTTGCTGTTACTGTCTTTTTCTTGGCTTTTAACGCGGCAATGCGACCCGGCAGATCAAGCTGAGATTCCAGATGGGATTTTTCGTTTTCCAGACTAGATCCTTCGCGGAGTTTATCCGCCAGTAACTTGGAGGGCTCAGGATGACTGATGGGCTCGGGCTGACTGGATGACTGCACTGGCTCCAACAACTGTGGCAACTCGCTCACTGCCCGTAAAATGACATCCCGCATATATGGATGGCCCATCATCTTTTTTACTGCCCCATCTTCGCTCGCAAGCATGGCCTGTAGCTTGGTAGAAAAATCCGTATGCGTGAATTTCCAGTCCAGCAATCCTTTTATCGCAGCCATGCGAACGTATTCATCCGGATGATCCAGGAATCGAATAAGATATTTTTCGAGATCATCGGGGGAAATACCCAGACCAACGCGCACGGAGGGATCTTTTCCCAAAGTGTGGAATTGTGTCGCCATAGAAATGGCCCAAATAATACTTTCCTTTCGTTCAGTTGGATCGTCGAAATCGGCACTCAATTTAACCACAATTCCTCGCAAAAGATTTTCCATCTCGGGGCCATCCAAGACGAGCCCTCCGCCGCTAAAAGCATCGACGGCGGCCTTGTGAACAAGCTCATCCCAGAAATACAAATCTTTCCTGATAATTTCTTTCACTTCGGAGTTGCGTATACTTAAGTCCATCAATGCGTTGATCGCGGCTGCGCTTTCAGTCGGTGCTTTTGCTCCGCTGAATTGTCTTTATTTGATAATCCGTGGCGCCTTTTTTGGACAAGAGATTCGCGAGGCGTATTTTTGTGATGCGATCAACGTTTTGCGGATCTTGGAAGAAGCGCCGACTTTCTAATGATTCCCACACCAATTGCTCAACTGCTGTGGAAAAATTCTTGGATAGAATGCCCAGCAGTTCCTCCTCGGACAAATCGTCTTTTAGCACCCGCAATGCGGCGAGCACATACTCCCTCTCTTTTTCACCGAGAAAATCTTTTAAATTCTCTCTGAATTTCGCGTGATTCACATTCTGCGTATCGGCCATGATCGCCTCGACTACGGCCTCCACCAAGTCTTTGTCGGGTTTTTTGAACATGTATGCCCCACCTGTTATAGATGACAGATACTTTTTCGTCACGTGATGCGCGCCGCCTAAGGCAGTCAAGCTCCGTATCACCTCTGCCTGTTTCTCTGCCCATATCCTGAAGGGATCATCTTGCAAACAGCTAATAAGAACTTCTTCCAATGTCCCAAGAGGGATGCTGCTGAAGCTGGGTGGCCCAACCCGAGGCGTAGGACTATTCAAGGGCACATTCCATAGCGCTAAAGTCTGCACTCCGATGGACAATCCCGTCCACGCGCCACTTCCGGCATAGGCAAGAATGGATTGCTTGACCTGCTCTTGCTCTGCCGGGGTTAGCTCTGGGGCCAGCGCTGTAAGAAGCGGCAGGCTTTGAATGCCCTCTTCTGTTGTCTTATTCCAATTCTGATCATACCCCGCAGCAGGAGGTAGGCTGAAATACCGCAGGAGATGCTCCTTCATGGTCTGCTCCGTGACGCCGATGGCTCTCAACGCTTTGTATGCCTGTTTCTGATATTCCTTGAATGTCAACAAGCCCAGAAGCCCCTGCACGATCTTCGGCGACGTGATTTTTTTATCCTCGATGATGCGCAGTATGGTGCTGTAAAGCTGATTGCTGGTGGCGGGTTTGTCTTCCAGAGCTTGCTCCAAAAGTCTGACCATGGAGATTTTTTCTTGCGGGACGGCTGCCGGTTCTACAACCGGTTGAACCTGATGGTCCACAGGCGCCAACTTCACCAACGCGTTGACTATCGCAACTTGCATGTCGAAATCATGCACCATAACTACGATCTTGGGATCCGTGCTGTTCTTCAGCATGGCCAAGAGCTTTGCGCTGAACTGCGCATCGCGGCATTTCATGGCGCTCAACGCCTCTATCGCAGCGCGGCGAATATCTCTGTCTTTGCTGTCCAGGAGTTTTATCAATGTTGCTTCGAAATCGTTCGGACACAATGCGGGGCATGCGAGGGTTTGAATAGCCACCGGGGCTTCCAGGGACTCTGACGTAACTTGCTGCATTAATTGCCGGGCTAGGCTTTCCAGCGCGGCCTTATCCATCGTGATCACTCCACTGGAAGCCGCTCGCATGGCGGCTTCGCGCACCTTCTTGTCCGGATGCGTTAGATTGATCAGGATTTTGTTGGCGAGATCCGCTGTGACGATTTGAAATTGCGCCAGTCCAAATTCCACGAGGGCATCCACAGCAGCCGCACGCACCTCCGGTTCAGCGTCCTCAGTCATCTTGATAAGCGTGGGAATGCATCGTATGGTGTTGGATCTCCACCAGTCGTGAAATAGCGTATGGATTAGCCAAACGCGATGCTTGGCGTCGCCTCGCATCAGTTTATCGTCAAACGCTTGAATAAATAAATCCGCCCAAGGAGAGATATCCTCAAGCAATGGATACCTGTGCAACAATGTCTCCAAAGCAGTTTGGGCAACATCCTCATTTCTATCGGATTTGAATATTTCAAATAGGCGGGCCGTGGGAAGCTCCATGTTAATGTATTGACTGGACATCATCTCCAAGCCAACGATTGCCGCACCACGTATTTCCGGATTCGCATCTTGAAGCAGCTCATGAAGATGTTTTTTGAGTGCGACATCCGAGCTACTAGCAGCAACAACTGCTTTCACTATCGCCGGGGCTAAATCTTCATCGTCACCCCAGAGAAAATTGGCTGCCCCATTATTGCTCTGCACGTACTCATTCCTTATGAACACGCCAGCGCCCAGCCTGCCGAGCGCTTCTATGGCCGCCCGGCGCGCGGCTTTGATGGCATTC